>NZ_JBFAMX010000296.1:0-11819 GCF_040659615.1 Nonomuraea sp. NPDC049784 | reverse complement strand
AGCAGGGCCAGCGGCCACAGGTTGGTGGAGCGGTCGTGGCGGCGGGTCTTGAAGGGTCTGCTGCCGATGACGTGGCACAGGGAGTTGACGCTCCAGGTGACGTGCTGCAGCAGCGCGATGCGGATCAGTCCCGCCCACAGGAAGGCGGTCAGGGCGCCGTGCAGGGTGCCGGTGATCGCCCAGCCGGCCAGGAACGGCAGCGTCAGCGACAGCGCGCACAGGGCGGGGAAGGCGCGTGCCACCCGGGTCATGGCCGGATCGGCCAGCAGGTCGGGGGCGTAGCGTTCGGCCGGCGTTTGATCGTCGGTGAACAGCCAGCCCAGGTGGGCGTGGGCAAGCCCCCGCAGCTGCCCGCGCAGGCTGCTGCCGTACCGGTAGGGAGAGTGCGGGTCGCCGGGCTGGTCGGTGAAGGCGTGGTGGCGGCGGTGGACGGCGACCCAGTCGATGAGGTTGCCCTGGAAGCCCATCGATCCGGCGATCGCCAGGATCACGCGCAGCCATGGCCGTGCGGTGAAGGAGGCATGGGTGAGCAGCCGATGGAAGCCGACCGTCACCCCCAGCCCGGTCACCACGTAGAAGACGGCGGCCAGCAGCAGATCGGTGAGCGCGACTCCTTGCCCCCACGCCAGGAAGACCGCGGCGCCGAGCGCGATGAACGGCAGCACGACGATCGCGGCCGTCAGCCCCATCTGGGCTCGGCCGGCCGGAGGGTGCTCCTCCGCCCCGGGGAACGGCGATGCGCCGTCGTAGTACTGCCGATCTTTCACAGGCTGTTCAGAAATGCTCATGAAGGCTCTTTCGTCTCGTCTATACGGTCCGCCGGTGCACATAGCACCAGCGCCAGGTCGACCGAGCTTCCAGGGCGGCGACCACCGGATGATCGGTTTCCCGGTAGTGAGCTTTGGCGTGGCCGCCCTGCGAATCGTCGGAACAGGCGACCCACCCGCAGGTCAGGCACACCAGCAGGCGCGTCCAGGTCTGGCCGAGGGCCAGACATTCCTTGCATTCGGGTACTCCGTACTCCGCAGTCGGGAGTTGGTTGATGTGATCGCAGCGCGGGGCCTGACCGTTCAGGCCGGCGCGGGCGGTGGCGTTCGTTCCTTGTGCATCCAGGGTCATGACGACCCCCTCACGGTGACAGCGACGCAAGCTGCGCCGACTGGTCACCCACCAGTCAAGGTGCTCAGCCAGCCGCCGGAAACACGCAATCCCAGCTAGCCTCATCACCTGGGGCGATAGCGAGCCTGCCGGCGCGTCGCGACGCGCCGGATCCGGCTGGATCCCACGTCTCGACAGACCTCCGCCAAGCGGTGGACCAGGATCCCGGTGCACTTCGTGGACTCTTTCGGGTTCTCGCGGTGAGTGTGTGCCGATCAGCTGGTGGCCGTTGTCCGCAGATCGTGGTCCCATTTCCGCATCGCAACGTGAGTCACCGCCGCTGTCGCCCCCGCCCATGACCATGGAACGCGGTGAGCCGGCTAGCGCGGCACTCAGCCGAGAATGATTCCGTAGTCGCCCCTTCGCAGTGCGTCCAGCGCTTCCTTGCAGTGCTCGGGACCTCTCGTTTCGAGTTGCAGCTGCACCTCGACCTCGTCCGCGTCCAGCCTCGATCCGAACCGTTCGTGCACGATGTCCAGCACGTTCACCCGGAGGGCGGCAAGATCTGCCAGCAACCATGCCCCCGGACGGTCTGGCAGCCGCACTCGCAAGGCCAGGTAGCGCCCCGCGGCCGCCAGGCCGTGGCGAAGCACCCGGGCCAGCAGCATGGGGTCGATATTGCCACCGGACAGCACCGCGACCACCGGCGGTTCGAACGCCTGCGGATGGGCCGCCAGCGCGGCGACACCTACGGCGCCGGCCGGCTCGACGACCTGCTTGGCACGTTCGAGACACAGCACGAGCGCTCGGGAGATTTCATCCTCGCTCACCGTGACCACCCTGTCGAGCAGGTAGTGGATCAACTCGAAGGGCTGCCCTCCAGGGCATCCCACGGCGATGCCGTCGGCCATCGTCGCAAGAGGCTCGACCATCACCGGATGTCCCACGGCCAGAGAGGCGGGGTAGGCCGCGGCCCGCTCGGCCTGCACCCCCACTATCCTGACTCCAGGCCGCAGCGTCTTGGCCGCCAGTGCGAGCCCGGCCGCCAGACCTCCACCACCTATCGGAACCACGATCGTGCCGGTGACCGGCAACTGTTCCAGGATCTCCAGCCCGATCGTGCCCTGCCTCGCGATCACGTCCGGATGGTCGAAGGGATGGATGATCACCGCGCCGGTCTGCTGCGCGTGCTCCCTCGCCGCGGCAAGCGCCTCGTCCACGGTACGCCCAGCGAAGATCACCTCAGCGCCGTAACCGCGGGTGGCCTCCACCTTGGGCAACGCCGCACCTTCAGGCATGTACACCGTCGCCTTGGCTCCGACCAACCGCGCGCTCAGCGCCACCCCCTGAGCGTGATTGCCGGCACTGGCCGCGACCACCCCCCTTCCCGCTCCTCCTCGGCCAGTCGCGCGATCCTGACATAGGCCCCGCGAACCTTGAACGAGCCGGACCTCTGCAGGTTCTCGCACTTGAGATGGACCGGCCCACCCACGACGTCCGAAAGCACCCGCGACTCGACCACGGGCGTACGGACCACCACGTCGGCGAGAAGTTCTCACGCGGCGACGACATCGTCGTAGGTCACCTGAGGAGGGCTCATCGCAAGAGTCTCCCACTCCGGCCACCCAGCGGGCCGAAGGACGTCGCCGGGTCGAGCGGCGATCGGCCGCGACGATGAGCCTTGCTCGGATTGCCCATAACCCTCCGCCCGTTGAGGACATTGACTGGAGAGCATCCGGCTACCCGCCCTGGCGGGTGTGTCGATATGTCGGGGGCCACGTGGCTGTTCCCAGCACCCTCAGCCACGTGCCTCCGGACCCAGAGGACTCCCATGGCAGCCGATCGGGCATCACCCGAACGCTACGTCTCCCCCGGTCAACGCGGGCAAAGTAGACGTTTCTCTTCCCAACGTCAGGATGTCGGCCGGACAGGACGCACCCCGCTACTCCAGGACTTGCTCGTCCACTCGCCGTGTTCTACGTCGCGTTGATCATCATCGGCCTTACCGGCGCGCTCATCACGGCGGTCGCGTGGGTGTACGCCTCATTGGCGTGGCGCTAACCGTTCGAACCACCAGTCGCCTGGCCTTCCTTCGGTCGGCGCCTTCCGCCGGATGCCGGTCCGCCTTCGCGCCGAGGGTCCAGCCGATCTGTTGATGATCACGGACAGTCTTCCGCGCCTGAAACGGAGCCCAAGACCGCGAAGTCCTCAGCTGATGGACAAGTGCGGGCGACCTTCATCTCAGTGGCTCCGGCGGGATCGGGTGAGCTCTCCCAGGAGGGCCACCAGATCGCCTTGACCTGCCGGATCGCCACTTTTGAAGCCCACCGTACCGCAAAATCGTCCGGACATTTCGCCGAAATGAACCCTCCCACCATCTTACGCTGGCAGCAGAATTCGCTAATTTGTACGAAATTTCCTTGCTATTTATTTCTTATGGGTATTGAATAACGAATGCAGGCCAAGGAAAAGGGGAGGCTCTTATGAGCTTCGTACAGATTCTGGAATTCGACACCAAACGCGCCGCGGAAGTCGAGTCGCTCATGAACGAGTGGCGAACGCAGACCGAGGGCACGCGCTATGTAAGACGCGAGGTCGTGGCGAAGCTCCACGATCGCCCCGATCACTACGTGGCCATCGTGGAGTTCTCCTCCTACGAGGAGGCCCAGCGTAACAACAAGCTGCCGGCGACCGATCGGTTCAACGCGCACATGGCTAAACTGTGCGAGGGCCCGATCGAGTTCTCGAACTACGATGTGATTCGTGATAAGAGCTGATCGCCCCTGAACATCGCGAAAAGCTCAACCTGCGCCGTGGCGTGCGAGAAGATTCTCGCGTCATGGCGCGGGATATTTTTATTTCAGCTGAGTTCTCGATGCCGGCGCCCGTCACCCGCACCAGCGTGGCCTGGGTGGGCGTTTTGGGCCACCGCGTTCGTGTCCATCGCCTTCATCGTGTTCAGGCTGCAGAACACCACCGCCACGCAGGTGTACTTCCTCGGCCTGCACGGCACGCTGCCGCTGGCGGTCGCGATGCTTGATCGCCATGGTCAGCGGAATCCTCATCCTGCTGCTCGGCACCGCCCGTATCACCCGGCTTCGCCGCCCAAGATCCCGTCCGAGCCGCCGCCAGAACCGCTGACCGACGAGCACTCCCCCAGCGTCCGGATCCGGCCACCGCGGAGGTCGATCATTCAACGCCATTCACCGTGCCGTCCTTGAGCTCCGAGTGTTGTCCGATCCCGTCGCGCCCACCACAGGCCGGGCTCTGCCCCAGGTGCCGGCTGCGGTCAACAGGAGAGCGGCCCCTTCCCACGACACGCCACGAGCGGTGGAGGCGTCTGAACCGTCTGATCACCCCGGCAGCGTCAGGCCGGTGAGCACGGATGCTGATAAGCCTGGCGCAGATTGCTGCTTTCCACCTGGTCGAGCCCACTAGACGATCAGGTCATCGCCGCCTGACTGCTCCGCTCACGCCAACCCCGGCGCGACGTGCTCATGACCGCCTCACACCCGCGGCCACTTCAGCCCGCACTCCCCCGCCCACAGGAGCCAGCATGAACACTGCGGACGCGGTCGGCGCTCTCACACCTGACGCCGTAGCCGACCGGCTCCCGCGCATCATGCCAATCGTCGATCTCGCGGGCCTGCAGATCGAGGGCGAGCTCGACCGCGCCGCCCTGCCCGCCCTGACCCGGGCCCTGGCCTCGATGGCGGGCCGTGGCAGCTTCTCCGTCGATCTCAGCGGCCTGGTGTTCTGCGACGTCGGCGGGCTGCGCGCCCTGGTCACCGCCGCCGGTCTGCGCTGCGGCCACGTTCTGACGTTGCGCTCGCCCCCTCCGCAGGTGCGACGCCTGCTCGAGCTCACCGGCTGGCACCAGACGGCAGGTCTTCGCCTGTAGGCGTCGTCGCACGCACTGCCTGACTCAGCTCAACCGCCTTGATCAAATGGATCATTAGGTCCCGTGTCGAGCGGTGTGTTGCAGGCTTGATCGGTGCTGGAAATCGGGAAGCTGTCCGGGGCCGACAGCACGATAAACCCCGCGAGAACATCTGCTGACCGTCGAGCCACCCACCACGATAAGCGCGCAAGCTAGGAGTCGGGGGGCTGAGAAGGCATCCGCGCAAGAGCGTCTTGTGCCAGCGTCGGCCAGTGGTCGAAGATCGGTGGATCTGAAGAGGCGAGGTCTCCTGTCAATGTGCGGTCGGCCCGGGGCCAACGCCAAGTTCACCGCGGTCTTCGGACGAGGCCTTCGCCGCGGCGGGCATCACGGTGCTGAAGACGCCGCCACGGACACGAGGGCGACCCTGCTACGCCGAACGGTGGATCCGCACGGTGCGCGCCGAGTGCACCGACCGCATACTGATCGACGGAGAACGCCGCCGAGTACTCGGCGGAGCGATCAAGGATCGCTACCGAGCAGCATGGCCCTGGCGGAGAAACCCCAGCTCAGCCCGTACACGCGAATTTGCCGCACTACAGGCGTTGCCGGACCTGCGACACCTCTGCTTCAGGCCCGCGACCGCATCAGCAGATGTGGCGTCACTGTCAAAGGAGTGATCGGGAACGCGTTCAGAACGGTCAGAGGTCGATTTCGGCGAGGTGGTCTGCGGTTCCGCCGCACCATTCGACCAGGAAGAGGCTCGCGTCATCACTTGTCATCCCCTTCCTCTCGCGCATCAGTGCGTGAGAGAGGCTTCGTGCCATCTGCTGCACGCTTTTCGTCATGGGCCCGACGTGCTCGATGGAGTTGATCAGACGTTCTTCGCCGAACTGCTCACCGCCGGTCTCGTGCTCTTCGATGAGACCATCGGTGTAGAACAGCACCCGATCGTGACGCACGAGCTGGCGTGTGTTGATCTGCGGGGCGGCACCGCCAAAGCCGACCGGTAGAGTGCCCGCACCCTCCAACGCCTCGATGACGCGGTTGCCGCGGATCAGCAACGGCGCCGGGTGCCCTGCGTTGACCCATTCCAAGTAACCCGACGCGATATCCAGACGCGCCATCTGTGCCGTGACGAACTGGTCGGGGCCGAACTGTTCGTCGATAGCGGTATCCATGAATTCATACAATTCGGCAAGCCCGACGTTGGCCAGGCCGGTGAGGGTGGCACGCGGGAACGCGAGGCCGGGTGAGAGCAGCACCAGGGGGAACCTGCCGTGCGCTGGGCGTGCGCCGGTATGCGCCCATGTGGGGGCGCTGCTGAGCTTGTCGGGTGGGATGTCGGCGTCCGGAGCCTTCGCCTGCAGAAACAGCCGCGCCTCCTCGGTGGTCATGTAGGGTGCCGGTCCACCGGTGCTGGGCCGGGCGGGATAGTACATCGACACCATCAGCTGCCGCGGGCCCGCCGACGGCACCCAGGGATCTGGGCGGCGGACGTCGACGAGGTGCAGCGTGGTGCGGCCGACCGCGTGCGAGCCTGTCGGCCGAGGTAGTACTGGGGTCTGGGAGGAGTAGGAGGCCAACGCGGATGAGTGCGAGGCCGTGGACGGAGCGGCGTGGGCCGCTGCGACTATCTGGGCGGGCGAAGCGGCGCACGCCGTCGCGGTGGTGAAGCCCAGCAAGATGGCGACCAGCCGTGGCAGCCGGCCGCACAGGCCCGTCACGGCGTGGCCGAGAGGCCGAGTCATATCGGTGTTTCCGGGTTTCATCAGATTCCTAGAACTGTTCGCGAGCAGGATGAGGGCGTGCGTCGTTGGCGGCACCGGGTCGAGCCGGTGCCACTGAACGAGCGCGGGAGGGTGCGCCAAAGCCTGCCGATGCGGCGGCGCGG
This sequence comes from Nonomuraea sp. NPDC049784, assembly GCF_040659615.1. Taxonomy (NCBI): domain Bacteria; kingdom Bacillati; phylum Actinomycetota; class Actinomycetes; order Streptosporangiales; family Streptosporangiaceae; genus Nonomuraea; species Nonomuraea sp. NPDC049784. The sequence continues at coordinate 4,947 of NZ_JBFAMX010000296.1, read as the reverse complement.
CGTTGAGTCAGCCGATCCGGCGGCGCAGCAGCCAGACGGTGGCGATGCCCAGCAGCAGGATGAGCAGGCCCATCCAGCCGGCCTCGATGAACTGGAACGGCCAGAACCGGCCGGCGGGATGGTAGCTCGCGACGACGGTGTAGTGCTGGGCCCGGAGCCAGTTGCCGAAGGTGACTGCGGGAAGCCCGTCGCCGGACGAGGAGAGCAACGTCCATTTCGAGTGCAGGCTTTCGCTCTGGGCGTCGCTGAGCAGGTGGCCGGCGGGGTCCACGTACGCGGTGGCGACCGCCCAGTCACGCGGGCCGATCGGGTGTGTCCAGGCTAACGGCTCTGGCCCGTAATCGGTGGTGGCGCTGCGTGATCCCTGCCAGGCTGGGCCGTGCTGAAGATCGGCGATCTTACGAGTGTGGTGTTTGCGGGACTGTCTGCCCTGGTCATTGAGGGATTAGAGGACGAGGATGACCTCATTCGGGTTATGGCCCGTACTCGCGACGAGCCGGCGCCGTGCCCGGTGTGTGGGGTGCTGACCGGCCGGATGCACGGCTACGCCAGCCGGACGGTCACGGATGTCCCGGTCGACGGGCGGCGGGTGGTGGTTTCGCTACGAGTACGGCGTCTGGTCTGCCCGGCGTGGGGATGCCCTCGGCAGACTTTCCGTGAGCAGGTTCCGGGGCTGCTCGAGCGTTACCAGCGTCGAACGAGCAGGCTCACCGGCCAATTGGGCGCAGTGGTCAAAGAGCTGGCGGGCCGGGCGGGGGCTCGGCTCTCGGTGGTCCTGGCCTTCGCAGTCTCGAGGTCCACGGCTCTGCGACTACTCATGCGGCTGCCGCTGCCACCGCTGCGGATCCCGCGCGTGCTGGGTGTCGATGACTTCGCGCTCAAGCGCCGCCACCGTTACGCCACCATCCTCACCGACGCCGAGACCGGCGAGCGGATCGACGTGCTGCCCGGCCGCGGTGCCGACGTCCTGGAGACATGGCTGCGATCCCACCCCGGGGTCGAGATCGTCTGCCGCGACGGGTCGGGCGCCTACGGCGAGGCGATTCGACGCACTTTGCCGGATGCGGTGCGGTCGGGGACCGGTGGCACCTGTGGGGGAACCTCTGCGACAAGACCCTCGCTGAGGTTCGTTCCCACAGCGCCTGCTGGGCCATGGTCAACCCGGCCCGGCCCGCCGGCGTCCGTGAACAGACCACCCGCGAGCGCTGGCAGCAGATCCATGACCTGCTGGACAAGGGCGTCGGCCTCCTGGAATGCGCCCGCCGCCTGAACCTGTCCCTCAACACCGTCAAGCGCTATGCCCGCACCCGCGAACCCGAGGCCTTACGCCGCGCTCCGCGCTACCGGCCCACCCTCGTTGATCCTTACCGCGATCACCTGCGAGAGCGGCGCGCCACCGACCCCGCTGTGCCAGTCCAGCAGTTGTTTCGTGAGATAAGAGAACTCGGCTACACCGGTAGCCTCAATCTGCTCTACCGCTACATCACCCAAGGTCGAGCCGAAGGGGAACGGCCCGTCATCACCCCGCGTCGCCTGGCACGCCTCCTGCTCACCCATCCCGACCGGCTACGCGAAAGCAACACCCAACTGGTGCAGGAACTCACCGCAGCCTGCCCCGAACTGACCGCCCTCGCCCGCCATGTCCGCGACTTCGCCGCACTGCTCACCCCCGCCGACGGCAACGACGCCAAGCTCACCGCCTGGATCACCACCCTCCGAGCCACTGACCTGCCCCACCTGCACGGCTTCGCCAACGGCCTCGAACTCGACCGCGGCGCGGTGAACGCCGCCCTCACCCTTCCGCACCACAACGGCCGGACCGAAGGCGTCAACACCCGCACGAAAAGAATCATGCGGCAGATGCACGGCCGTGCCGGCTTCGACCTTCTGCGCCACCGCATCCTGCTGCAGTGAAGATCACTTAACGCCACCACCGATTACGGGCCAGAGCCGTTGTTCTTACACTCCCGGGAGCCTGATCCCGACGGCGCCGGCAGCTCTCATGACGCCCGTGCAGTCGCGGTGATCAGGTGGCCTTGCCGCGGGCGATGTAGAGGTTCATGTCGGTGAAGTCGACGGTGATGTTGTAGGGCTTCCAGAAGCAGTGGGAAAACCAGCCCATCGAGTCGAACCCTGTCCCATAGGGCCAGGGCACGTTGACCGGCTGGTTTGGGTTCGTGTAGCAGTAGACCTCCTTGGCGACGGCGTTGCCGAGGCGGATCTCCTTCGGGTAGCAGGGGTAGACGACGGCCGGGTGGCTTTGGGCAAAAGTCCCGATCTGGCGGTCGTAGTCGGTGCGGATCCCCAACTGCTCGGCCGTTCCCCCGCGCACGCCCGCGGCGATCTCGCCGACTCCGCCGAAGTTCACGCCCACCACCCCTGTGCCGGAGCCGGCGACGCCGGCGAAGCTGCCCGTGCTGTGCAGGTACTGCTCACGCGCCAGCCACAGCGGCAGGGGCTTGGCGCCCGCCCGTGTGGCGGCGGCGCGTGCCTTCCTGGCCGTTTCGGGGGTGCGGCGGCGCAGGATCAGCTGCCGTCCCGCGTAGTCGAAGGTGGTCAGCAAGTGGTAGAAGACCCACGTGCCGATCAGGCCGTCGCTGTCGGTGTCGACATCTTCGCCCGACTCCGTCGACGACCAGCCCATGGGGACGTTGCGCAGTTCGATGCCGCCCAGCTTGAAGGAGTCCAGCACCCCGTAATGCATCCATATGGGGGTGCCCTCGGAATCGGTCTTCTGACTGGCGACGGGGCTCAGCCCGGCCTCCTTGGCTACCGACGCGCGCATGCTCAGATTCGGGGCGCCGGTGTAGAACGTGAAGCGCTTCGTCGGTCCGCCGTTGACCGAGGCCTCTACCAGCGGCCTCGGGTCCATCTGCTGGAATGGCAACCGCGCGATGTCGCCGTGGACCTGATACGCCTCGCCGCGGACTGCCGCGAACCACTTGGCGTAGCTGTCCTCGCCGGCCGCTTTCCAGTGTGGTGCGGACAGGGAGAATTTGTCCTGCCGGATGTAGCAGTCGCCCAGGAGCGCGTTGGTTTCCTTGTCCTCGGGCGCCAGCTGGATGGCCATCTTGAAGTACTTTTCGGCGTCGGGGAACTTGTTGGCCAGGAGCGCTACATAGCCGCGCTGGCGGGCCGCGTGCAGGTTCTTGGGATCTTTTTTCAGGATCTCCTCGTAGGCGCGACCGGCCTGCTCGAACTTCCCGGCCTTGAACAGCGCGTCGGCGTCACCGCTGCCGGCTTGCGCCGTGGCCGCCTCGCCCAGCAGCGGCGCGGTCGCGGCGGCACCGGCCAGCACGGCGGCGCCCCGCAACAGCGAACGCCGGTCCCATTTTCCGTTATTAGCCACGCCTTCTCCTTTTCATGATCACTTTCGTCGCAACGTTCTGTCCCAGCGGACGGTCACAGCAGCTCCGGCCGGCTCAGCTCGCCCTGCTTGATGAGGGCGACGCCGCAGTTTCCGGGGCTACCCGGGCCGAACAGCATCGACCCGATGCGGGTGGCCCGGATCGGTGGCCTCGCGCCGGGCCAGGGCCACCTGGATGGTCGGCCCGTCCGGCTTCGACCAGCCGACCGGTGCGGTCACCGTGCCGCAGTCCACCTCCGGCTTGCCCGGACACCGCTTCCAGTCCACGGTGGACGGTTCGGGTCCAGGTCGGCTCAAGGCCCTCCTGCACGGCTGGGTCATCCTCGATCAACAACCTCGCGACATGCCGCCGAGTTTCACAGCACGCCCCCGTAACTCGTCCATAACTCGCCCGCCGGTCAACCCCATCCACTGTCGACCGGCCGTGTCCCCGCCTCGTCCGCCCCGTGTCATGGTTGTGTCACGGTCGCGCCGGCGGTGGCCGCCGTCGAGAAACGGTGACATTCGGCGGACAACGCGTGCACATTCGGCGTCAATCGTGGTTCGTCATGGACGAACCACGCACCCTCCCACCTCGGCCCCGTGACCGGCTGTACGCCGCGGTCACGCTGGTGCTCGCCGTGCTCCTGCTGCCTGTGGCGCTCGCCCGCCATCCCAGCCGCGCCCGCGAACTGGCCTGCCGCTGAGCGTTACGGATGCGATTCCCCGCCGAGGACCTCATCGGGCTCACCGACGGCGCCAAAGCGGCGTTCACCACGGTCCGCACCGAGGCGTTCTGGCGTCACGGCCAGCTCATCGGCCTCACCTCGGGATACCGCGATCCCCTTGTCCAACTACGGATGTTCGAGGAGGAGGTGCGCCGCTGCGGCGCCCCGGCCTTGGCACGCATGCTCGTGCTACCACCGGCGGAATCCAACCACGTCAAGGGCATCGCGCTGGACGTGCGCCCCCACGAAGGCGCGCGCTGGCTCGAGGAACACGGCGCCCGCTACGACCTCTACCGCATCTACGACAACGAAGTGACCAGCACGCTCGGCATATCCCAGCCCCGTCAACCGAAAGCCTCTATGCCATGACGACCACCACCCAGCAGGCCACTCAGGAAACCCTGGCCGCCAGCGCGCGGGACCTGACCAAGACCTACGGCCAAGGCGATGCCCAGGTGCATGCCCTGCGCGGCATCGACCTCGACCTCCCACGAGGGAGGTTCACCGCGATCATGGGGCCGAGCGGATCGGGCAAGTCCACGCTGATGCACTGCCTGGCCGGACTCGACCAGGCCAGCGGCGGCACCGTCACCGTGGCCGGCACCGACCTCGGATCACTCGACGACGACGCGCTCACGATCTTCCGCCGCGAGCACATCGGCTTCGTGTTCCAGTCGTTCAACCTGCTGCCGATGCTCACCGCGCTTCAGAACATCGTGCTCCCGCTCGAGCTGGGCGGTCGCCGGATCGACCACGCGGCACGGCAGCGCGCGCACACGCTCGCCGATACCCTCGGCGTGGCCGACAGGCTCGGCCACCGGCCCGCAGAGCTGTCCGGCGGCCAGCAGCAGCGGGTCGCGATCGCCCGGGCCC
>NZ_JBFAMX010000295.1:0-11850 GCF_040659615.1 Nonomuraea sp. NPDC049784 | reverse complement strand
ATCTGCCCGAGCCCTGCCTTGCCGCGCGCCTCGGCCACCAGCTCCGCCGTACGCCGGGCCGTGCCGGACGGCGCGTCGGCCTTGTTGGGATGGTGCAGCTCGACGATCTCAACGGACTCGAAGTAGCGGGACGCCTGCTGGGCGAAGTGCATCATGAGCACAGCGGCGATGCCGAAGTTGGGCGCGATCAGGCAGTGGGTGCCCGGAGACTCGGCCAGCCATCCGCGCACGGTCTCCAGCCGTCCCTCGTCGAACCCGGTCGTCCCCACCACCGGATGGATGCCGTGGCGGATCGCCCACTCGAGGTTGCCCATGACCACGTCGGGATGGGTGAAGTCGACCACCACCTCGGCGCCCTCGAGCCCCTCGATGGGGTCGTCCTTGTCGAGCGCGGCCACCAGCTCCATGTCGGTGGCCGCCTCGACCGCCTTGCACACCTCGACGCCCACCCGACCGCGAGCGCCCAGCACACCTACCCTGATCACACGGCAACCCTATACCAGCAGGAAACCTGCCGACCGGACTGCCGTCCCGCCGTCGTGGCTGCTCAAGACCGTGACGGCAGCCCACTTGGCAGGTTTCTCACTCGCTGACGACGTCAGAGAAGTCCTTGTCGCCGTACGGGCCGATCACGGCGAGCGTGAGCGGCCGTTCGAGCACGTCCCTGGCCACCGCGTCGAGCTCGTCGGGGGTGACCGCCTCGATGCGGGACAGCACCTCGTCCACCGACATCAGCTCGTCGTAGACCAGCTCGTTCTTGCCGATGCGCGACATGCGCGAGCCGGTGTCCTCCAGGCCGAGCACGAGCCCGCCGCGCATCTGCCCCTTGCCGCGCATGATCTCGTCGGCGCTCAGGCCATCGGCCACCACCCTGGACACCTCGTCCCGGCAGATCTTGAGCACGTCGTCGATCTTCGACGGCAGACAGCCCACATAGATGCCGAACTGGCCGGTGTCAGCGTAAGCCGAGGTGTAGCTGTAGGCGGAGTAGGCCAGGCCGCGCTTCTCCCTGATCTCCTGGAAGAGCCTGGACGACATGCCGCCGCCCAGCGCGGCGTTGAGCACGCCGAGCGCGAACCTGCGGTCGTCCGTACGGGACAGGCCGGTCGTGCCGAGCACCAGATTGGCCTGCTCGGTCGGCCGGTCGAGCACCCGTACGCCGGAGCGCGTCTCGGCCCCCGGGCCGCTGGTGCGCGGCGGGGCGAACTCGGCCGGTCCGCTGAGCGCGCCCGCCCGCTCATACGCCCTGGTGACCAGTTCGACGACCTCTTCGTGCCGTACGTTGCCCGCGACGGACACGACGGTGCGGCGGGGCCGGTAGTAGCGGTGGTAGTACTCGGCGATCCGGTCGCGCCCGAGCGTGTTGATCGAGTCGACCGTGCCGAGGATGGGCCGGCCGATAGGCGAGTCGCCGTAGAGCGCGGCGGCGAACTGCTCGTGCACCACGTCGGAGGGGTCGTCGTCGTGCATGGCGATCTCCTCGAGGATCACGCCGCGCTCGGACTCGACGTCCTCCTCCGTGATGAGCGAGCTGGTCACCACGTCGGCGAGCACGTCGACCGCGATGGGCAGGTCCTCGTCGAGCACGCGCGCGTAGTAGCACGTGTACTCCTTGGCGGTGAAGGCGTTGATCTCACCGCCGATGCCCTCGATGGAGGCGGAGATCTCCATCGCGTCGCGCGTGGGGGTGCCCTTGAACAGCAGATGCTCAAGGAAGTGGGTGGCCCCCATGTGCTCGGGGGCCTCGTCGCGCGAGCCGATGCCGACCCACATGCCGACCGCGACGCTGCGCACGGTCGGCATGGTCTCGGTCACCACGCGCAGCCCGCCGGGGAGGACGGTGCGCCTCACCACCCCGGCTCCATCCCTGCCGGGGTGCAGCGTGGTCGTGAGCCCCTCAGGGAGGGACTCAGGACCGCTGTTCGTCAACTCGCTCACGAGTTCCGGTCGTCCCCGTCGTTGCTGCTGCCACGGGTGCGAACGCGGGTCCGGGTGCGACGGGGCCGATCCTGCTTGTCCTCGGCGGCCTCTCTCTCGGAAGCCTCCTCGGCAGGCGGAGCCTCCCCTGCCTCGTCGGCCCCGGCGGCGCCCTTCGCCTCCTTCTCGGCGGCCTCCTTCTCGATGACCTCGACGGGCACCAGCGAGAGCTTGCCCCGGGCGTCGATCTCGGCGATCTCGACCTGGATCTTCTCGCCGACGCTCATCACGTCTTCGACGTTCTCGATGCGCTTGCCGCCGTGCAGCTTGCGGATCTGCGAGACGTGCAGCAGACCGTCCTTGCCGGGCAGGAGCGAGATGAACGCGCCGAAGGCCGCGATCTTGACGACCGTGCCGATGTAGCGCTCACCGACCTCCGGCATGTGCGGGTTGGCGATGGCGTTGATCGCCGAACGGGCCGCCTCGGCGGACGGGCCATCGGTGGCGCCGATGTAGATCGTGCCGTCGTCCTCGATGGTGATCTCGGCGCCGGAGTCGTCCTGGATCTGGTTGATCATCTTGCCCTTCGGGCCGATGACCTCTCCGATCTTGTCGACCGGGACCTTGATGGTGATGATGCGCGGCGCGGTCGGGTTCATCTCCGCCGGAGAGGCGATCGCCTCCTGCATCACGTCGAGGATCGCCAGGCGGGCGCCCTTGGCCTGCTTCAGCGCGCCTGCGAGCACGCTCGCGGGAATGCCGTCGAGCTTGGTGTCGAGCTGCAGCGCGGTGATGACGTCCTTGGTGCCGGCGACCTTGAAGTCCATGTCGCCCATGGCGTCCTCGGCGCCGAGGATGTCGGTCAGCGTGACGTACGTGTCACCCTCGCCGATCAGGCCCATCGCGATGCCCGCGACCATCTCCTTGAGCGGCACACCGGCGTCGAGCAGCGCCATCGTGGACGCGCAGACCGAGCCCATCGAGGTGGAGCCGTTGGAGCCGAGCGCCTCGGAGACCTGGCGGATGGCGTACGGGAACTCCTCGCGGGTCGGGAGCACCGGGATCAGCGCCCGCTCGGCCAGCGCGCCGTGACCGATCTCGCGGCGCTTGGGCGAGCCCACCCGGCCGGTCTCGCCGGTGGAGTAGGGCGGGAAGTTGTAGTTGTGCATGTAGCGCTTGGTCCGCTCAGGGTTGAGCGTGTCGATGACCTGCTCCATGCGGAGCATGTTGAGCGTCGTGATGCCCATGATCTGGGTCTCGCCGCGCTCGAACAGGGCCGAGCCATGCACCCGGGGCACCACGTGGACCTCGGCCGACAGGGCGCGGATGTCCTTGGTGCCGCGTCCGTCGATACGGATGCCCTCGTTGATGACCCGCTCGCGCATGAGCTTCTTCATCACCGAGCGGAACGCGGCGGAGATCTCCTTCTCGCGCCCCTCGAACTCGGGCAGGAGCTTCTCGGCGGCCAGCGCCTTGACCTTCTCCAGCTCGTTCTCGCGCTCCTGCTTGCCGGCGATGGCCAGGGCGGCGGACAGCTCGGTCTTCACCGCGGCCTCGACCGCGTCGTAGACGTCCTCCTGGTAGTCCAGGAAGACCGGGTATTCGGCCGTCTCCTTGGCCGCGACCTGCGCGATGCGCGCCTGGGCCTCGCACAGCACCTTGATGAACGGCTTCGCCGCCTCCAGGCCCTGCGCGACGGTCTCCTCGGTCGGCGCGACGGCGCCCTCGGCGACCAGCTTGAGCGTGTCCTTGGTGGACTCGGCTTCGACCATCATGATCGCGACGTCGCCGTCGTCGAGCACGCGGCCCGCCACGACCATGTCGAACGTGGCTCGCTCCAGCTCGTGGTGCGTCGGGAAGGCCACCCACTGGCCGTCGATCAGCGCGACGCGCACGCCGCCGATCGGGCCGGAGAACGGCAGCCCGGCAAGCTGGGTCGACAGCGACGCGGCGTTGATCGCGACGACGTCGTAGAGGTGGTCGGGGTTGAGCGCCATCACGGTGGCGACAACCTGGATCTCGTTACGCAGGCCCTTCACGAACGACGGGCGCAGCGGCCGGTCGATCAGCCGGCAGGTGAGGATCGCGTCCTCGGAGGGACGGCCCTCACGGCGGAAGAACGAGCCGGGGATGCGACCCGCGGCGTACATGCGCTCTTCGACGTCGACCGTGAGCGGGAAGAAGTCGAAGTTCTCCTTGGGCGCTTTCGACGCGGTGGTGGCTGAGAGCACCATCGTGTCGCTGTCGAGGTAGGCGACGGCGGAGCCCGCCGCCTGGCGCGCGAGACGACCGGTCTCGAACCTGATCGTGCGTGTGCCGAATACGCCGTTGTCTATGACGGCTTCAGCAGTGTGGACACCCTCCACGGGGGACCTCCTTGTAGTCGGTCTCCCGCGCCCTTTTCTCACCGGCACCCTCGTTAGGTGCAGCGCCGGTCTTCGATCGAAGCGCCCGGTCACATTTCACTGTCAAATTCCTACCGGAAGCCACTACCGAGGACCGGCCCGCAGGCGTCGCGGGTCGCATGGTGCTGAGCGGACGCGGGGGCTGTGTGTCTCGGATCTTCAGTTGTACGTCAGGCGCGACGGCGTTTCCACGCCGCCACGCGCCCGACCATATGGCTCTACCCATATGAGAAAGGGAGCGGCGCGTGCGCCGCTCCCTTTCCATGTTATCGGCGCAGGCCGAGCCGCTCGATAAGCGAGCGGTAGCGCTGGATGTCGACCTTCTGCAGGTACTTCAGCAGGCGACGCCGGCGACCGACGAGCAGAAGCAGGCCACGACGGCTGTGGTGGTCGTGCTTGTGCGTCTTCAGGTGCTCGGTGAGCTCGCTGATGCGCTTGCTCAGCAGTGCGATCTGCACCTCGGGCGACCCGGTGTCGCCTTCGGCCGTCGCGTATTCGCTGATGATGGACTTCTTGGCAGCGGTGTCGAGGGACACGGCTCTCCTTTGAGCTACAGGCACGCGCGAATGAAATTGAGAGTGCGAACGACCGTGCGTGCCTACAGTCGCCGCGGTGAAGGCCGTCATGGGCAGCGCGCAGCGCCGCCGCTACAGAGCCGACATGCAAGGTTACCACCTCACACGGAGTACTCGGGTGCTACCCAGCCGGTCAAGCATGCGCTCCGTAACGGCGCTCAGCGGGTGAAGGGTCAGAGGGCGTTTCCTGGAGGGCCCTCAGCCAGGTGCGGCGGGTGGCCTGCCCGCGCGGAGCCGTAAAACATGGTGAATTCAGCGTGTGAGACGGCGGGCGGCCTCCACGTCGGCGTGAATTTGAGCGATAAGCGCGTCAATGGACTCGAAGCGCGTGTTGCCGCGCAGTCGCGCGGCGAACTCGACTGCCACGTGCACCCCGTACAGCTCCAGATCATCCCGATCCAGCGCATAGGCCTCGACCGTCCGCGGCACCCCCTCGAACGTCGGATTCGTGCCGACCGAAATCGCCGCCGGCCACCGCTCGCCCGCGTAGAGGGCGGGCAGGTTGGCCACCGGCACGCACTCCATCCACCCCGCGTAGACCCCGTCGGCCGGGATGGCGGTGTGCTGCGGCGTCTCGACGTTCGCGGTCGGGAAACCCAGCTGGCGCCCCCGCTGGTAGCCGCGCACGACCACGCCCTCCACCCGGTGCGGCCGCCCGAGCTGCTCACGGGCGCCCTCGACATCGCCCTCGACGAGCCGCTCGCGGATCGCGGCCGAGGAGACGGCGTCGAGCATGGGCACGACCTCCACCTCGAAATCGTACTTATCGCCCAGCGTCCGCAATGTCTCCACATCGCCGCTCGCCTGGTGCCCGAACACGAAGTCCTCCCCCACCGCCACGACGGCCGCCCGCAGCCGCTCGGCCAGCACGTTCTGGGCGAAGTCGTCCGGGCTCGTCCGCGACAGGTCGAGCGTGAACTGCACCACGTCGATCTCGTCCACACCCAGCCCGGCCAGCAGCTCAGCCCTGCGCCGCACGCTGGTGAGCCGCTGCGGGTGCGAACCGGGCCGCACCACCTCGTCTGGATGCGGCTCGAACGTGACAGCCACGCTACGCAGCCCCCGCTCGCGAGCGATGGCGACAGCCCGCTCGACCACCCGCCGGTGCCCGCGGTGGACCCCGTCGTACACACCTATGGTGACGACAGACCTTCCCGAACCCTGCACGCTAGGCCCCATTCGCTCGTGGCGGATCAATCCGACACAAGCCTGCCACGCGCGGCTCTATTCACTCGAACCGAGGGCTGGCAATCGAGATAGGATCGGACATCATGCCTCGTTACGCGCTTCTGATCCTGCCTGCCTTCAACCGGGTCTACGGGGAGAGCTCCATCCGGCTGACTCGTGGCGAGCTGGCCGTGTTCGACGCGCGCGGGCTGGGCGGGAAGGTGGTGGACACAGAGGAGACCACCATCGGGGGCGTGCCGTATGTGACGTTTGAGACGTCGCCGGACTTGAGCGAGTCGGATATCTCACTTTTGTCCAACCTTTCCTCTGTTTATGCGATTTTTGGGATGGAAGGGGAGCTGCTCCGGCCGCTCGCCATGAAGCCACTCGACCGGCTGAGCAGCGACCTGATCACCATCCAGAAGTACGCGGGAAAGACCAACGAGCACTTCACCAAGCTGCTGCTCAACGTCACCGTGCTGGCCGGGGACAAGGGCCTCGGCGAGCGGCTGGCGGTGTTCGACCCGATGTGCGGACGCGGCACGACGCTCAACCAGGCTCTCATGTACGGCTACGACGCCTACGGGCTCGACGTCGACGGCAAGGACTTCGAGGCCTACTCCGGGTTCATCAAGACCTGGCTGCGTAACAAGCGGCTCAAGCACACCGCCGAGACAGTGCCGGTGCGGCGCGAGCGGGCCCTGGTGGGGCGGCGGCTGAATGTGACGTTCGGGCTGTCGAAGGAGGCGCTCAAGGCCGGCGACGTGCAGCACCTGGCCATGGTGAACGCCGACACGCTCAAGAGCCGGGAGTTCTTCAAGCCGCGCTCGTTCGACGTCTTGGTGGCGGACGCGCCCTACGGCGTCCAGCACGGCAGCAAGGGCGGCAGCGGGCTGTCACGGAGCCCGCTGGAGCTCCTCAGGCAGGCCGTCCCGGTCTGGGCCGGGTTGCTTCGCCCCGGCGGCGCTATGGGCATCTCCTGGAACACCTACGGGGGCAAGAGCTCCGAGCTGGCCAAGATCCTCGCCGGGGCCGGCCTGGACGTGATGGACTACCCCGACTTCGAGCATTGGGTGGACCAGGCGATCGTCCGCGACATCATCGTCGCCCGCAAACCCGCCTGAGCCACCCCGGCTCGCGCGCCGGGGCACCCTCAGATGGCCCTCCAAGCGGCGGAGACAGCTCTAGGGGACGAAGACGGCGAGGGGCTTGGCGATGCGGCCGTGCTCCTCAACCAGCGCCAGCAGCTCACCCTCAGGCCCGAACACGCCGATCGGCCCCTTCCCGAGCCCGACGGCGCCCAGGCGCCCCCCATGCCCGATGACGCGCGCCTCCTCGGCCGTCACGTCCCGGCGCGGGAACGCCGCCGCCACCGCCTCGCCGATGGGCAGGATCACGCACTCCTCCGCGAGCTGCTCGACGGTCCTGGCCAGCGAGAGGTCGTAAGGCCCCACGCGGGTGCGCCGCAGCCGGGTCAGATGCCCCCCGACCCCGAGCGCCGCCCCCAGGTCGCGGGCCAGCGCGCGGATGTAGGTGCCGCTGGAGCAGGTCACGATCGCGTCCACGTCCACGACGTCATCGTGGGCCCGGATGTCGAGCACCTCGAACGACCGCACGGTGACAGGCCGGGCCTGCAGCTCGACCTCCTCGCCCGCGCGTGCCTTCTTGTAGGCGCGCTGCCCGTTCACCTTGATCGCGCTGACCTGCGGCGGGACCTGCATGATCTCACCGGTCAGCGCCGCGACGCCCTTGTGGATCTCGGCCGCCGTCACCTCTGACGCGGGTGCCGTGGCGGTGATCTCGCCCTCGGCGTCGTCGGTGTTCGTGTTCACGCCGAGCCGGATCGTGCCCTCGTACACCTTCTCGGTCAGCGTCAGGTGTCCGAGCAGCCTGGTGGCCTTCTCCACGCCGACCACGAGCACGCCTGTCGCCATCGGGTCGAGCGTGCCCGCGTGCCCCACGCGGCGGGTGCCGGCGATGCGCCGCATCTTGGCCACCACGTCATGGGACGTCCAGTCGCCGGGCTTGTCGACGATGATCAAACCGCTCTCGGCCATCAAACCTTCCCCAGCTCGCGCCGGAAGGCGCCCATGGTCGCCTCCACACTGTCGTGCGAGGTGTATCCGGCCGCGTTGTGGTGTCCGCCGCCGCCCAGCGCCGCGCAGACGGCTCCCACGTCGGCCGTGCCCTTGGACCGGGTCGACACCTGCCAGTGGCCGTGATCGTCCTCCTTGAGCACGACCGCGACCTCGGCCTCGTCGGTGCGCCGCACGATGTCGATGATGCCTTCCAGCTCCGCGTACGGCAGCCCTTGCGCGGCCCGATCGACCCGCGTCACGTACGTCCAGACCAGCCCGTCCTCCAGCACCGCCCGGTCGAGCGCGGCGGCCAGCACCTTGAGGTAGCCGAACGGTGAACGGTCCCACAGCTCGCGGGCGATCTCGTCGGTACGGAGCCCGGTCGCGACGAGCCTGGCCGCCATCTGGTGCACGGCAGGCGTGGTCGAGGAGTGCCGGAACGACCCCGTGTCGGTCACGAGCCCCGTGTACAGGCAGGTGGCGATGTCGCGGTCGAGCCGCCCGCCGAGCCGGTAGAGGAGCTGCTCGGCCGGCATGGCCGTGGCGGCAGCCGTGGAGTCGATGAGGCTGAGCGTGCCGAACCCCTCGTTCGACGGGTGGTGGTCCACCACGATCACCTCGTGCGCCCTGGCGGTGTTGTCACGCAGCAGCCCCAGCCGCTCGAACGTCGAGACGTCGAAGGTGATCATCAGCTTGGGCGCGACGGGATAATCCGCCGGCGGCACCAGCATCTCCTGCCCCGGCAGGAACCGCAGCAGCCGCGGCACCACGAAGTGATGGTCGCCGAACGACGCCACGACGCGCTTGCCCATCGACCGCAGCGCGAACCCCACGGCCAGCATCGAGCCGAGCGCGTCGCCGTCCGGTGTCACATGGCAGGCGAGCGCGATCTCCTCCGCCTGGCGGATCAGCCGCACCGCCCGGTCCCACGCGGCCTCAGGGATCGCGGTGACCGTGCGGGGCCCCAGACGGGCCGGGCGACCGGCCCTGTCGCGTACGTCGGGCGTCACTCCTGGTCGTCCTCACCCTCGTCCGGCTTCTTGTAGGGGTCGGCCTCCCCCGCGTAGGAGGCGGTCTCGGCCTGGCGCGCGACCTCGGCGTCCCGCGCCCTGGCGGCGAGGATCAGGTCGTCGAGGTGGCGCGCGCTGTCAGGCAGCGGGTCGTGCTTGAACGTCAGCGTCGGGGCGAAACGTACGCCGGTCTGGCGGCCCACCTCAGAACGGATGATCCCCTTGGCGCTCTCGAGGGCGGCCGCGCTGTCGCTCCGCTCGGCGTCGGAGCCGAACACCGTGTAGAACACCGTCGCCTCGCGCAGGTCAGCCGTGACGCGCGCGTCGGTCACGGTGACGAAGCCCAGGCGCGGGTCCTTGATCCGGCGTTCCAGCATCTCGGCGACGATCTGCTGGATGCGGTCGGCGAGTTTGCTCGCTCGTGCGGCATCCACCATGTTCGCTCCCCCTCACGCACGACCTGGCCGTGCTGTCGTTCAATCTTCGTCGTTGTAGAGCCGGTGCCTGGCGGACAGCAGCTCGATCTCAGGGCGGAAGGCCACCATCCGCTCGCAGGCGTCCAGCACCTCTTTGCAGTTTCCCGCGGAGGCGGAGACCACGGCGACGCCGACCTCGGCCCTGCGATGCAGGTCGAGATGGCCGGTCTCAGCCACCGCGATGCTGGGGTAACGGCGCTGCAGCTCGGCGATCAGCGGCCGCACGACAGAGCGCTTCTGCTTCAGCGACCTGACGTCGCCGAGCAGGATGTCCAGGGTCAGAGCACCCACATACATCGTTCGCAACCACCGCTTGACCTGGTGTGAACGCACGACCGGCCTGGTGCGGTGGGGACCAGGCCAGGGCGTGCGAGAAGCGCCCGGCGGATGTCCCGCCGGGCGCCCGGCCGCGCGTCACACGCGCGGCTTCTCCCGCATCTCGAATGTCTCGATCACGTCGTCGATCCGGATGTCGTTGTAACCGACACCGATGCCGCACTCGAAGCCCTCGCGGACCTCGGTGGCGTCATCCTTGAAGCGACGCAGGGACGAGACGGTCAGGTTGTCGGCGATGACGACGCCATCGCGGATGATCCTGGCCTTGCTGTTGCGGACGATCGTGCCGGAGCGGACCAGCGAACCGGCGACGTTGCCGATCTTCGGCACCTTGAAGACCTCGCGGACTTCGGCGGTGCCCATCTGGACCTCTTCGAACTCGGGCTTGAGCATGCCCTTGAGCGCCGCTTCGATCTCCTCGATCGCCTGGTAGATGACCGAGTAGTAGCGGATGTCGACGCCCTCGCGCTCGGCCAGGTCGCGCGCCCGAGGCTCGGGGCGGACGTTGAAGCCGATGATGACCGCGTTGTCGTCGGCGACGGCCAGGTTGACGTCGTACTCGGTGATCGCGCCGACCGCGCGGTGCAGGACACGGAGCCTGACCTCGTCGCCGACGTCGATCTTGAGCAGGGCGTCTTCCAGGGCCTCCACCGAACCGGACACGTCACCCTTGATGATGAGCTTGAGCTCGTCGACGCGGCCCTTCTCGAGGTCGCTGAACAGCTCTTCGAGGGTGCGGCGACGGCTCGACTTCGCCATGTCGGCGCTGCGCTTGCGCGCCGCGCGCTGCTGGGCGATCTGCCGGGCCATCCGGTCGTCGGTGACCACGATGAAGTTGTCACCGGCGCTCGGCACGGCCGTCAGACCCATCACCAGGACCGGACGGGACGGCGTGGCCTCCTCGACCGCGTCGCCGTTGTCGTCGAGCATCGCGCGGACGCGGCCGAAGGCCTCGCCACACACGATCGAGTCGCCGACGCGCAGCGTGCCGCGCTGGACCAAGACGGTCGCGACAGGGCCGCGGCCCTTGTCGAGGTGCGCCTCGATCGCGATGCCCTGGGCGTCCATCGTCGGGTTGGCCCGCAGGTCGAGCTCGGCGTCCGCGGTCAGCAGGATGGCCTCGAGGAGCTCGTCGATGCCCGTGCCGTTCTTCGCCGAGATGTCGACGAACAGCGTCGAGCCGCCGTACTCCTCCGCCACCAGGCCGTACTCGGTGAGCTGGGCCCGGACCTTGTTGGGGTCGGCGCCCTCCTTGTCGACCTTGTTGACCGCGACCACGATCGGCACCTCGGCCGCCTGGGCGTGGTTGAGGGCCTCGATCGTCTGCGGCTTCACACCGTCGTCGGCCGCGACCACCAGCACTGCGATGTCGGTGGACTTGGCGCCTCGGGCACGCATGGCGGTGAACGCCTCGTGACCCGGGGTGTCGATGAAGGTGATCTTCCGGTCTTCGCCCTCGTGCTCGGTGGCGACCTGGTAAGCACCGATGTGCTGGGTGATGCCACCCGCCTCGCGCGCCACCACGTTGGTCTTGCGGATGGCGTCGAGCAGCTTGGTCTTACCGTGGTCGACGTGACCCATGACGGTCACGACCGGCGGGCGCGCGGCCAGGTCGGCCTCGTCGCCCTCGTCCTCGCCGAACTCGATGTCGAAGGCCTCGAGAAGCTCGCGGTCCTCCTCCTCCGGGCTGACGACCTGGATGTTGTAGTCCAGCTCCTGACCGAGCAGCTGCAGTGTCTCCTCGTTGACCGACTGCGTCGCGGTCACCATCTCGCCGAGGTGCAGCATGATCTGCACGAGCGAGGCGGGGTTCGCGCCGATGCGGTCGGCGAAGTCGGACAGCGACGCACCGCGCGGAAGGCGGATCGTCGCGCCGTTGCCACGAG
>NZ_JBFAMX010000294.1:0-11877 GCF_040659615.1 Nonomuraea sp. NPDC049784 | reverse complement strand
TGGGAGAATCGCACTTACGAGGTGTCCTTTGGAACCGGCGGTTGGAAGCGTGAAGAACTCCCATCCTCCCAGCTCAAGGGGCACCTCACTTGATTCCTGGCCCTCGCTTCCAGATTCACGTCGTGGATTCAGGCTAAGCGGGGCTCAGTTCTCCCAGGCGCAGATGGATGGCGCGCACTTCTCCGACTGCGTGCTGCTGGGGATCGGCGGTGTCACCAGTCTCAAGGGCGCGACCGTCAAGAGCCGGGACGCGCAGGGGCTGGTTTTCGCCCTGGCTGGCGCGTTGGGCATCCTCATCGAGGAGTAGACATCCCCCGGCGAGGACCTCGTTCGCCTTAGAACGCCGCCACGACGCGCAGGCGATTCTGGTTAGCCCGGCTCGCCAAGTTGCTCCGGGTGCCGACTCCGTCCGACTGCGGCCCCGGCCAGTCCTGGCGACCCGGCACACCGCCGCCGACCGCGCCCGAGACGGACACCCCGGGCGCGGACATCCGCATCGGGTACGCCAGATGCTCCCACCTCACCCAGGAACTGCAGTCGCAACTCGATGCGCTCAGCGCGCACGGCATCCCCCGCGACAAGATCTTCTCCGAGAAGATCAGCACCCGCATCCGAGTCCGCCCCCAGTTCGAGGCCGCCCTCACCCTGGCCCGCGAGATCAAGGCCCACGCCCCGCACTGCCGCGTGCTGTTCACCGTCTATGAGATGAAGCGACTGGGCCGAGACGCCGCCGAGCTCACTGCCCTGGCCGACCACCTGACCGCCCACGGCCTGATCCTGGAAATGCTGGCCGGCCCGTTGCCTGGCGTCTACGACCCCAGCGGTCCCGGCCGCATGCTCTTCGGCTTCTTCGCCGCCATGGCCGAAACCGAGCGCGAAGCCATCCGCGAAACCACCCTGGAAGGACTCGACGCCGCCGCCCGCAAGGGCAAGCACGGTGGCCGGCCACCCGTCATCACCGACGACATGCTGCACACCGTGCTCCGCCGCCGGGCAGGCGGCGAATCCGTCGAACAGATCCGCCCCGACCTGATCATCCCCACCGGCAAGCGCAAGGGGCAGAACCCCGGCCTGGCCAGCATCTACCGGGCGCTCGCCGAGCACAAGAAGACCCAGGCCTACCCCGAAGCCGTCGCCCAGGCCCGCGCCGACTTCGCCGACTCCACACCGTCGGGTGACCTCGCGACCTCACGACGGCAGTAACTCCGGCGTGCCCTCGCTCATGGCCCCCCGCAGCAAGCGATCTCATCCCCAGCCACAGAGTCCCCGCATAGCCGCAGGTCAAGGGCATATCCGACGAAAGTTTCGTCAGAACTACTGGGACCCCGGGGAGGCCGCCGACCAGGCCAAGGCCATCGCCGAAGCCGACGCCCCTAGCGCAACTTTTCACAGGGATGCCGATGGAATACCGCTTAACTACCCACCGAAAAATTGCCACCTATCAATTTCAACCCCATTGCTAATGCTGGTCACGATCGAAGAGTTATTGGGGGTGTACAGATACAAGCCCGTGGCTTGATTCTGCACCCACCCATTATCATAATACCTCCATTTTTGATAGGGGCCGTTGTTGCATTCCAAGTAGTAGACGTCGCCAGCCTGATTGCTGTCAAGACATAGATTCGTCCAGGCCCTGTGGATAGTGGCGTCGTCTCGCCGGTCCCACAGCTGGTCCTTGTCCCCGACGACGCAGGCATCCAGGAATACATCGCCTCCCCAGGTCGTGATGCATCGATTCTCGTTCAGACTCCTGATCCAGGTGTTCTCCCCGGCAGCGCTCGCAGGGGGCGCTGATAGTCCCACCGTGACGGCTGAAGCGGCGACCGTCGCTAACGCGACCTGCATTATCCGCTTGAACGTCTGCGTCATGCATGCTCCTATGTCCGGTTGGCGCTGCGTCCGACAAGCACGCAAAGCGTGCTTTGTGCACGCGAGCAGCATGCGCCCCATGGATGACCAGTAACCAGTCCAATTTCTGCTCAGTTCTTGGTCACTAGCTACGCGAGATCTGCTCAAAATGATCATTGTGGTGGCCGCTCGCAGCCCCTGGCAGCCTTACCTTGCGACCCAAGGCAGTTGCGTCTCGGCTGGTGAGAACTGCCGGCGCAGCTCAGCGAGGCGTGGCGTGATCGGATCGGGCACTCACCCACGGTGGCGGGCATGATCCTCAAAGGTCTGTACCAACGTTGGTACAAATGATGGCAGTGACTCCGGGCTCCGCCACGCTGACATGCCAGCATGCAGCCGCGCCCAGGCGCGCGCAGCCGTTCCACCACCCCTTGGAGACGCAGGCATGACCCACACCCGAAGCGGCCGGTCCACCCTGGCCCGCACCATCACCCCGCCCCGCCGCGACCGCCACGGCGGCTCCCGCTGGCCCCGGCCTGGGGCAGCGGACCACCGCGCGCCCGCTCCATCTTCGCCCAAGCCCGCGAGGCCGGCACCGACCCCGCCGAGGTCCGCCCGGACGTGGACCTGGCCAGGCCGCCCATCGACCCGCAGATCATCTGCGACGTGGAGGCCGCGTAACGCGAGGACCCCGACCCCGACGCACAATGCGCCGGCACCACGCTGAAGAAAGAACGCTGCGCCAAGACCATCGTCACCGGCATCGGCTCAGAGCACTGCGCCGTACACCTCACCCCCGCCGAACGCCAGCGCCGTGACAAGCTGCGCGCCGCCCAAGACCGGCGCATGCAAGCCATCCAGGACGCGCTCGACGAACATCGCCTGACCTTGGCCACCACCTGGATCGACCGCTACGGACACCGCCCTCACCGGGTCGAGTTGCCCGCCGCGCCGAGCCGGCCCCGCCAGGTCATCCCGTTCGACGGGCATCCCGGGCTGACCCTCGGCAAGGACGAGCAGGCCATGCTGGCCTTGTTCGACACCGGCTGGCCGACACTGTGCCCTCGCTCAGCGGAGATCATCGGCGCGCTGCTGGACTGCCCGCGCGCCACCACCGCACGCCTGGCCGAACTCGCCGCCGCCCAGACACCGCAGCGCTGGTCCAGCCCAGAGCAGTGGCTCGAATCCAGTATCTGGGACGGCATCCGGCCACCCGATCTCACCCTGCCCGCCGCCGGTGAAGACCCCGAACTGGACGAATACCCCGCCGTGCAGGAGCTGCGCCGGCACCTGCACCTGACCCGGCGCGAATGGGAAAGCTGGCAGGCCGGTTTCGCCATCCTGGTCGAGGCCTGCGACGACCCGCCCGTCGACACCATGGCCGAGCTGCTGGCCTTCTGGCAGGACATCGGCATATTGGTCTCAGCCGACGACGACGATGACAATGCCGTCTGGACCCTGGACGCGTCGCTGCCCTCGCCGTGGCACGTGGTGTATGCCAGGGGCTCTCGGGTCCCGCCGCACATCCTGGCCGCCGCGTTGGATTGGCTGCTCGACGGCGATGTGCCCTTGGACCCCGATCTGCCACCGCGGGAGGTCTTCAATCTGATCGTCGCATCTGGCGGCGGGAGCGCCTCCACTGCGGTCGCAGTCAACGGCGGCGCGGTCGGCATCGCCGGCTGAGCCGCCTCGATGAGCACGAAGTCGGTGTGGCTGACCGTCTGGAGACTGGCCACACCGACGGCCTGGGCATGGCAAGGGCACGGCAAGGGGCATGGCACAGCATGGGACACCACTGGAGAGGGACGTCATGTCCTGCGGCGCCTGCGTTGCCTGAGTGCCCAGGTGCCGCCTGTGGGCGATGCTATTGCCGACGGGCTTGGCCCACGGTGCCGCGACGTCAGCCGTCGAATTCCAGCTCGCTTTGCTCGTGAGGCCCGTGAGGTTCGCGCAATCCCCGGATGAAGCCCTCGCCGCGATCGAATCGATGCACCAGAACGCGTTTCTCGATGTCCTTGTGCATGTCGTTGTCGACGATGATCAGCTGGTACGGCCGGTCGAAACGGGCGTCATTCAGACTGGCGCGTATCTCTCTGGCGTTGAGGAATCCGTCGTAGACGCGCTTCGGTATGGTGACGGGGCATGACGAGCATCCGAACGAAAATTCCCGTTTGCAGCGCGGAGTTGAGCGGCTTCAGCTACGCCTGGCGCGTCGGTTGACTGAGGACCTGCGTCATCCTTGGTGCCACACCCGGCCAACTCACTCCCGCCCGCGTCCGGCGAGGGTTTCGGAACCTCCGTCCGGCACTCGCCCAACCGGCCAGCGCACCCAAACCCACCCGGCCCGGCCCTGGACGCCCATCCGGCATCCCCAACCGCCGACCCGCACCCCGCTATGACGTCGGCAAAACCGTCAAACGCGGCCGCACGCTCGCAGCGCTACAACAATCCGGACGATAAAGATCAAGCTTAGAGCGTGTCTCGTATCCCCGTAATGATCTTCAGCGGCGCAGAGGATACGTCGCGGCTGGCGGACCTGCACGTCTCAACCGCCCTGGATCCCGCGCTGCGGCACGGCCCCGAGGTGGACGACCCGGCACGCGGCCTGTACGAGGTGGAGCACCTCCCGCTGGTGAAGGCGGAGATCACGACCCGGCGCCTGGTGCCGGAGGTCGTGGCCGACTATCTTGCCGAACACATAGCGGCACTCCCCCGGCTCATTCAGAGGTGACTACATGCGGGCACTGGTCGCGCGCGCCATCGGCGAACCGTCGGACGTCGTCGCGCTGGAAGAACGCCCGATCCCGTCGCCGGGACCAGGCCAGGTGCGGGTCCGGGTGCACGCCGCCCCGGTCAACCCCAACGACCTGCACATCATCCGGGGCCGGTACGGCATCGCGCCGGAGCTGCCCGCCGTACTGGGTCAGGAGTGCGTCGGCGTGACCGACGCGGGCCAGCGGGTCATCACGGTCGGGGTGCTGGGCACCTGGCAGGACTACGTGATCGTGGACGCGGGCCGGGCGCTGCCGGTGCCCGGCCACCTGAGCGACTCCACCGCCGCGCAGCTGCTCACCAACCCGCTCACCGCGCACCTGCTGCTCAGCCGCGAGCTGGACGTCCAGCCCGGCGAGTGATCGTCCAGACGGCCGCCACCTCCACCGTCGGGCGGCTGGTCGTGCAGCTCGCCGCGCACCTGGGCGTCCGCACGGTCAACGTGGTACGGCGACGCTCGGCCGTCAAGGAGATCCTGGACCTGGGGGGGCACGGAGGTGATCTGCACCGAGGACGAGGACCTCGGCGAGCGCCTGGCCGCCATCGGGCCCGTCGCCAAGGCGCTGGACTGCGTCGGCGGGCAGCTCGGCGCCGACGTCTCGCGGGCGCTGGCGCCCGGCGGCACGATGGTCGTCTACGGTGCGCTGTCCACCCACCGGCAGGCCGACGCCGACCGGCTCACGATCCCGCTGTTCGCCCGGTCGATGATCTACGAGACGAAGACCGTGCGCGGGTTCTGGCTCTACCGCTGGTTCACCACTTCGACGCCGGACGACATCCTGACCGCGCTGGCGCGGACGTTCGAGCTGGTCGACTCGGCCCTCCGCTTCCGAAGCTGACCCCAGCCCCAAAGTAGGTGTTCGGGACTGGCAGGAGTCGTTGGCGGTGCCGACGAGTAACGAACACCGTGGGACGAATCACCACATGACCAAGGCTGCTGACGCTACGCCGCGACCATGCTGTTGATGAACGCCGGCGACAAGGCCCGGCAGCTCTGCGGCCGGATTGGCCTGGACACCTGACGGCACGTCCAGGCGGGCTCGCGCCCGCCATCCCGGTAGCTGACCCACGAACACATCACCCAGGCCGCCGAACTCTCACTTGAACGGGGTGAGGGTGGCTTTGGCTTCGTCCGCGAGTTTCAGCGCCAGATGTTCGGGAGTCCGAGCACCGCCCGGATCAGGCATCGCGGTAACGCAGGATCAACGATGTTGTCGGCTGATGCACGCCGAGAGCCGCCTGTTGCGAAGGTTGACGACTGGCTCGCATACTGACCTCGAGACGACTGGATCGGAGGGGACGGCCGGATGCCAGGACGCAGGCTGACCAGTCACTTGCTCCTCCAGCCCTGCTGTTCGACGCGCAGACGAGTGGCCGCACCGGTTCCTGGCGGATCGGACGGGTCAGCCTTCGAGGAGTGCGGCGATGGCTTCGGCGCCGCCCTGGTCCAGCCAGCTTGGGAAGTCCAGCAGGTCCGGGTGGCGGTGGCGTAGGGCGGGGATGTCGGCGCGCCAGAGTCCGCGTTGGGCGGTGAAGGCCCGAGTGGCGTCCTTGCTCAGGTTCAGCTCCTCGCCGGCTACCTGCTGGTAAGTGATCTGGCGCCCGAGATGCTGGCTGATCAGGCGCACGGTGGCCTCGGGGGTCAGTTCGTCGCCTGCCAGTTCCAGTGCCTGGCCGAGATAGGCAGTGGGGTCGGCGAAGGCGAGGGCGGCAAAGGCGCCGATGTCGCTCACGGCGATGAGTTGCACGGGCACATCGGGGGCGAACAGGTGGCGCAGGACTCCGTCGGCGGAGATGCCGCCCAGCCCAAGCCCGGGGATGGCGTGGTTCTCCATGAAGCGCACGGGTCGCAGGATGGTGGCCGGCAGTCCGAGGGCGGCGATGTGCTGCTCGATGGCCCACTTGCTCTCCCAGTAGGAGATGCCGGTGGCTCGCTCGGCACCTCCGACGGAGGCGAAGACTAGGTGGGCGACGCTGGCCGCGGCCGCAGCCTCTGCCAGGTTACGGCCGCGCCGGATTTCGCGTTCGGTGTCCAGGTCGTCCGGGGTGACGGCGAAGACGCCGTAGGCGTCGGCCATGGCCGCCTTGAGACTGCTGGGATCATCCAGGTGACCTGTCAGCAGCTCGGCGCCCCTTGCGGCCAGTCCGCGGGCGGCCGTGGTGGCGGGATCCCGGACCAGAACGCGGACCGGCCAGCCGTCGGCCAGCAGGCGTACGGTGGTGGCTCCGCCTTGTCGGCCGGTGGCGCCGGTGACCAGGACGGGCTTGCCGGAATGCTCCATGGGTGTGGTCATGTGAGGACCTCCGAAAATGGTAAAGTTGAGACTGTCTCGAGAAAAATATCGAGACAGTCTCAACTTTTCAAGCGAGGTTCTGCTCATGACCGCCGGCACACCGCCACCCCGCCGTCGCATGCGGGCCGACGCGCACCGCAACTACGAACGGCTGCTAACCGAGGCGGCGGCCGCGTTCGCCGAGCACGGCGCGGACTTCTCCCTGGAGGCGATCGCGCGCCGGGCCGGGGTAGCCAACGGCACGCTCTACGGCCACTTCCCCACCCGCCGGGCCCTACTGGAGGCGCTGATGGGTGATCGGATGCAGGCCCTGGCTGCGACCGGAGCTGAACTGCTCACCGCGCGCTCGCCCTTCGATGGCCTGGCCACCTGGGCGCGGGCGGCCATGGTGCACACGACGATCTACCGAGGGCTCGGTGCCATGCTTATGCAGGCCGTCGAGGATGAGACCTCCGAACTGCACGCGGCGTGCAAAGCGGTGCTCGCCGCCGGAGAGGAGTTGCTGGCCCGGGCGCGAGCGGCCGGCGAAGTACGGCCGGATGTCACCGCCCCGGACCTGTACGCGCTGGTCAACGCGGCGGCATGGGCGGGCGAGCAGAGTTCCCCGCCCCAGGGTGAGCGGCTGCTAACCTTCGGACTGGAGGGATTCCGGACCGCGGCCACCGATCGCGCGCCTGGCCTCGGCCATGACAGATCCGCTTCTGCTGAACAGGGCCACGAGGGATGTCGGGATTAGAAGATTTAACGACACCCCCTGACTGGGCCCCGCAAGCCCTCTCGAAAACCGGACATCGAGCGACGAACCGTGACGTCAGATGGCCGGTTCCGCACATGAATTGACGACAGGATTTTCCGACAGGAGAATCGAGCTTCAACTCTCATCCCGAGGAGAGCTCGGTGCAGATCGTCTACTCTCGTGTCTCCACCGCGACCCAGTCCCTGCTGCGGCAGCGCCACATCCTCACCGAGGCCGGCCTTCTCGTGCGCACCGAAGGCGTCGCCGAGGGATTCCGGCCAGCCGACGGCGTCCTCCTCTTCGAGGACCCCGCCACCACCTCCAAGATCTCCGCCCTCGACCGGCCCGCGTTCGGCAAGATCGCCGCCAAGGCGCACCCCGGCGACACCCTGACGGTCTCGGAGCTGTTCCGGCTCTGCCGCGACCTGCTCGACATCCACGCCGTCCGCAACTGGTGCCAAGCCCGCGGCGTCGCCCTGCGCGTCCTGTCCGGACCGCTGTCGAACTTCCACGACCTCGCCGCCAACGACGCCACCACCGCCGTCATCATCAACGTGATCACCGCCGTCGGCCAGTTCCAACGTGACATCCAGAACGAGCTCACCGTCGAGGGGATCGCCGCCGCTGAGGCCGAAGGCCGCTACCGCGGCCGGCCGCCCGCGCTGGACGGTGACCGGCGCGAGGACGTGCGGGCGGCCTTCCACGAGGGCACCTCGATCGCCGCCTTGGCACGGGCTCAGGGGGTGAGCCGGGCGGCCGTGCGAACCGCCCTGGCCGACCTGCTACCCGGCCAGGGCGTCCTGCCTCGGCCATCGGCGTGATCGACGGGAAGGGTCAGGCGACCAGGTCGAGGTCGAGGCGGCGGCCCATGTCGATGTCGATGGTGCCGTAGAGGTTGGCGTTGGACCAGAACAGTGGCGAGAGTCCTCGCTTGTCGGCGTCGGTCATCTTCTTGTGCCAGGCGGGGTCCTTGAGGACGGACTGAACCAGCAAGGTGTTGATGAAGACCAACGCCGACTGCAACAGGTGAAGGCTGAGCATGGAGACCTCCTGATGCTCCTTGTCGCTGCCGGGGATAGTGCCGGCGCTGCCGTAGAACAGATCGGTGTTGGCGGAGTTCCAGTTCTCCACGACTGCAGGCCCTCGTGGATCTCGCGACGCAGCTCCGGGGCGGCGACGTACTCGGCGACGAACACGCTCTTGACCGCCTTGCCGAGTTCCTCGATGGCCTTGTAGGTGGGGTGTTTGGGGCCGCCGCGGGTGAAGCGTCGCAGCACCTGCTCGGCCTCGGCCGTGCCCAGCCGCAGGGCGGTGGCGTATTTCACCATCTGGTCGTACTGCTGAGCGATGATCTCCCAGTCGATCGGCTTGTCGGCCACCATGCCGGTCAAGCAGGACGGGACCTGGTCATCGGCGTCGGCCTTGACCAGCTTCTGGTGGGCGATCCTCTTCATCCGCGGCAGCAGCTTGAACCCCAGCAAGTAGGAGAACGCGAACCCGACCAGGGACTGGCCATGACTATCTGTGTACTGGCGGTCGATGGTGGCGTCGGTGCAGTGCCGCAGCACGCCCTCCATCATCGCGGCGACCTCGGAGGCGTTACACGTCCGAAGCTGGGAGTAGACGCACACCGATTGCCGGTCCACGTGCCAGTAGATCATGACGCCGGGCCCTCCGTACCGGGCGTGGTATTCGGTCATCAGGTTCGACGACCACGACCCGAACTTCTTCGAGTCCGATGCGCACGCGGTGCCGTTGCCCCACCACAGCGGGTCGCGCATCCTCAAGGTGGCGTTCACCAGGGTCGCGATCGCCGCGCGCAGGTTGTCGCGGTTGACGAACAGATGCCGGGTGGCCCGCAGGGCCGCCTCGGTCTCGCCGTGGCGGCCGCCGTCGGCGACCCGTTTGATCCCCACGTTCGTGCCGAGCGCGTACAGCACCAGCAGCAGCCGTTTGCGGATCACCTCCCGCGGGGTCGCCTCCCTGGTCGCGACCGTGGTGAAGGCGTCGGTGAAGTCGGTGACGAAGTCCGACTCCTTCAAGAAGTCCAGCAGGTCGATGATCCCCCAGCGGGCGGCGACCTCGGTGTGCAGCGCCCGCAGGTTCTCCGGGACCTGCAGCTTGCCCAGGTCAGGGATGTGCCAGCGCGGCTCACAGCGGTGCGTCTTCACCTTCGCGCCGCCGGACTTGTTCCTGCTGACGGCTCGGCCGCATGCCGCCATCGAGGCGCGCATCGCCTCCTGCAACGGGGCGATGAACACGGAGGCGTCCAGCGGCTGGCGCAGGTTCTCGTAGTGGACGTCCCGGTTGTCCTCGAAGTCGGCCGGCAGGTCCTCCTCGGGGTTGCGCCAGCGGCGGGCGCCGGCGACGTAGATCTCGCGGCGGCGCAGCGCGTCCTTCAGCGACACGATCACGCACAACTCGTAGGAGGCCCGCTCGATGACCCCGTTGTCGTCGACGACGGCTTCCAGCCAGCCCTCCGGCACCACCCCTTGGATGGGAACGTTCTCGGATGCGTCGTAGTGACGGGTGGTGTCCGGGATGTCGGCGTAGCGCTGCAGCAGGTCCAGCGCGTCCATCACCGGCCGGTAGGCGGTGTTGTTGCACTTGAACTCGATCGCGGCCAGCAGCTTGGGCAGCATCCGCCGGTAGTAGGAGGTGTAGGAACTGGTCAGCACCGTCCGCACTCGGGCCTTGTAGGCCCTGGCGTCCGCCTTCGCCTCGGCCACCAGCGCCTGCAACGTCGCCTCCCCGCCGGGCACTGCCGGGAACACCACCTGCCGGACCGTGCCCTCCGGCGCCCGCAACGAAGCCTCGGCGATCGAGAACAGCTTCTCGGTCTTGCGATGCACCTTCTTGGCCTCCGCCTCGATCGCCCGCTCGACCTTCCGCTCCGCCCGAGTATTGATCTTCGACACCAGGCCGATGAACAGATCGACCAGCGCGTCCGTGATCTCCGTCGTCCGCGACCACGCCAACGCGGCCACCAACGTCAACCGGACCGGCGGCTGATTCGCTGCGAAGTCCGACGGATGCGAGGCCATCGCCCGCGCCCGCCAGGAGGCCACCAGCCGGTCGGAGTACCCGCCGAACAGATCCACCGCCAGCCCCAGCGCCTTGGCCCGCCGCAGCTTGACGATCTCCTCCAGCAGCGTCTCCAGCCCCAACCGGCCCGGATCGGACTTCAACTCCAACAGGAACCCGTCCTCACCCGTGGCCAACTCCCACAACGACCGCGCCGAGTCCGCCGACAACCCGTTCAGCACATGCAGACAGAACTCCCGCTCGAACCGCGCCCGCCCCGCACCCACGATCCGCTCCACCCGGCCCGGCGGCTCGATCTTCAAAGTCCGGCAGCGGGCCAACAGCGCCGCCCGCAGCCCCTCGTCCGTGAACACCACCGGGCAGATCTTGTCCGCCAGCCACTCGGCCAGCACATCCTCATCCGCCCGGGTCGACTCCCGAAACCCCAGCGCCTCCCGCACCTGCGCCCGGTGGTACTCAATCGTCGACCCCGCCCACCGATACTCCGCGAACAGCGCCGGACCGACCTTCACCTGCCCCGCCACGTAGTCAACGGCAGCCTTGGGTACCTCGCCCGCGTGCCGAGGGAACCGGCCCTCCTGCTCGAAGAACTTCAGCATCAGGCCGAACCCCAGACGGGTCGCGCCCGTCTTGTTCCCCACCAGCTCCCAGTCGCCATCCAGCAGCGTCCACGCCGCGATCAGCTCCTCCGGCTCCCACTCCCGACGCATCCCCATCGCTCCCTTCGCCCGACCGACCCCGAGAACAGGGCAACACGATCGAACGAGGAACACCCTCTACGCCCCGGTACACACGATTCGTGACGATCACGAACCGCAACTGTGATCTAACTCATCGCTACTTTGGGGCTGAGGCCACGTTCGGGAGCGGAGGGCCAACAGGCCGCGACCTGCGCTAATCTCGGCCCTCTCCGTCCCCGATGGGGACGTGGCCGGAGGACGCGCTGTCGTCCGGCTCAAGGGGGCAGAGAGGGGGAAGGGGACGTATGGCGGCTGGCCGATGCACTCACAGGCTCGACATTCGGGACGACATCGTGGTCAAGCGCTACACCTCGTGGGGGCGAGGTGAGCCCCACCGGGAATGGGCGGCGCTCACCTTGCTTGCCGAACACGCGCCCGACCTCGCGCCCGCGCCCGTCGAGGCCGCGCTGGATGCTCACCCGCCCTTGATCGTGATGACCAG
>NZ_JBFAMX010000293.1:0-11902 GCF_040659615.1 Nonomuraea sp. NPDC049784 | reverse complement strand
GCCGAGACCGGTCGCGGACGTGCCGGTCTCCTGCCAGGTCAGGCCGCCGTCGGAGGAGCGGGACACCTTGATCGCGTTGCCCGCGGCGACGTCGTCGTACACCGTGTAGCAGCGGCCGTAGAACGGGCTGCGCGGGGCGTTGTCGCAGACGATCCAGCTCTTGTCCAGGTCACCTCCGTTGGCGACGGCGGTCGTGACCGGCTCCTCCCAGGTCAGGCCGCCGTCTGTGGAGCGACTGGTGAGCACTGCCGCACCGGCTATGCCGCCCGTGTCGGTGAGCGCCAGCGAGGAGATCAGCCAGACGCCGTGCCTGGCGTCGAAGGCCACCGACGGGTCGCTGACCCGGTTGTAGGAACCGCCGCCGAACGTGGTGATCCCGGGCAGCACGCCCTTGGCCCACGTGGCGCCGTCGTCGGTGGAGGTCGCGAACGCGATGCCGGACGCCCCTCCGTCGAAGAACCGGCCCGCCTGCTGCGCGGCCACGATGGTCGTCCCCGAGTGGAAGGTGTCGGGGCCGGCCTGGGTGCCGTGCTGGCTGGTGGCGTTCGCGTACGAGTCGGCCCCGAGCTCCGTCAGCGGGACGGCCTCGGACGCCAGGGCGGGAACGGGGGTGAGGAGGAGCGTTACGATCAGCAGCCCGCCGATTCCTCGGCGCCTGGCGGGGGATGGCACAGTCCACCTCCACGTTGGCGTGTCATCCTCCACCTCTCATCTTTCGACCCGATATGTCAAGATCTGTCAGCGTTCGGCCTGGACGATGTCCCGGTGGATGCGCGACAGGGGCACGCCGTCGATCTGGAGGCGCCGGACCGTCTCGTTGACCATGGAGGCCGGGCCGCACACGTACACGTCGTGCTCGGCCCAGGAATGGAAGCGCTGCGTGACCTCGGGCAGGTGGCCCCGCATCCCGTCGTACGAGGGCTCGTCCGACACCACGGGCAGCACCCGCAGCCAGGGGAACGACGACTCCATCCTGATCAGGTCGGGCAGGTCGTACAGCTCCTCCGACGTGCGCGCGCCGTACAGCAGGTGGATGTTGGGCCGGCGGCCCGAGGCGATGATGTGCTCGATGATCGCCTTCAGCGGCGCCAGGCCGGTGCCGCCCGCCACGCACAGCACGTCACGCGAGCTGCGCTCGCACGGCGCCATCGTGCCCATCGGCGGGCCCAGCATGAGCGTGTCGCCGATGCGGGTGTGCCTGATGAGCGTGGTGGACACCCAGCCACCGGGGACGGAGCGGACGTGCAACCTGATCGTGTTGTCGGGGCGCGGCGCGTTCGCGATGGAGAAGTTCCGCCACACGCGGGGCCAGCGCGCGGTCTGCACGTTGACGTACTGTCCTGGCGTGTACGGGAGCCGCTGCGTGGCTCGCAGCGTGAGGACCGCGATGTCGCGATGGCGCTGCTCGTGGTCGATCACCTCGGCCAGCCACCAGGCGGGCGAGCCCCCCGAGTCCGACTCGGCCGACTCCATCATGAGCTTCGCGGCCGCCGTGTACGCCGCCACCCAGGCCGCCTCGATCTCGGCGTTCCAGATGTCGGCCGCGAAGCGGCGGATGGTGGCCAGCAGCGCGTTGCCGACCGCGGTGTAGTGCTCGGTGAGCACGCCGTACTTGCGATGGTCCCTGCCCAGCTGGCCCAGGTAGGCCGCGAGGCTGTCCGGGCTGTCCAGACTCCACACGATCCGGGTCAACGCGCTGAACAGACGGTCGCGCTGGACGTCCATGGCAGGCGGGAACATGCCGCGCAGGTGCGGGCTTTCGGCGAACAGCCGGCCGTAGAAGTAGGCCGTGGCCTTGTCGGCCTGCGGTTCGATGACGGAGAAACTCTCTTTTACGAGGCGCGGATTCAACGACATTTAACCAACCCCACCTAGGGACCGGAAAGGTATTCCGGTCGTGTCGTTCACCCCCTTGACGGCTCCGGGTCACGAGCGCCCGGTCCCTCCCCGGCACTCCGATGCGCTCGAAATTGAGTCTTACACCACCGATGACCCGTCACAACCGTTTCCCCCCAATACGGTGCGATGCGAGCTATCCGTAGTTGTTTCGTGATTCTCCGCACACGATTTTGGGACTATAAATACGAATAAAAATCACATTTACTGGTGCAGCCCGCTCTTTTAATGATCGTGATGCATTTGCGCGGCCATGATCTCCTGTGCGGAACGCGCGATCCAATCGACCAGCCCGCACAGGTGCGAGACCGCCTGCCTCGCGAGCCTGGCCTCCGAGGCGGGCCTGGACGCGCCGGCCGCTCGCGAGATGCTCGCCCGGGGCGACCTCGCCGACGCCGTCAGGGCGGACGAGCGGCGGGCAGGGGAGCTGGGCGTCTCAGGCGTGCCCACGTTCGTCTTCGGCGATCGTTACGCGGTCTCGGGCGCGCAGCCGGTGGAGACCTTCGCCCGGCTGCTGGACCGGGCGTGGCAGGCCGTCACAGGCAACGGTAACCGCTGGTTCCATTCCCGTCCTGTCGCGGCAGGCGTACCATCCGGCCATGGCAGTCCTCCATCCCAGGCGGGTAGCCTGGGAAGGCGCTCGGATCTTCGTCTCCGCCGCGAACACGGACGCCTACTGGTGGCTCAGCGACACGGTCGGCCACTATCTGGGGTTCATGTACCAGCTGCAGCTGTGCGAGACGCGGCTGCGGTTACAGGCGGAGGCGGAGGCTGACGCGATCTACGCGGAGGCGGGCGCGTGGCGCGCCCGCCTGGACGAGCTCCTCGACATCCACCCCGCCGCGGCCGCGATCCTCACTCAGATGATCTCCGAGACGACTTCCCGTCTCCCTTGACGCATGCGGCAGAGGCTCCCGCTGCCGTCAACGCTTCCAACCGTGGAGCGTGAGGTCAAGGGCAGACTCGCCCGTTGGCCTCGAATGCCTCATGAGTCAAGGGCATGAGCTCCGCCCACAACGCCTCCATCTTCTCAGCGACCATCTCGATCTCGCGCTGCGGGAACGACGGGAACGCGGAGTCCTCCCGCTTCACACGAAGCGACAGGAAGTTCATCAGGGCACGGGCGTTGCAGGTGGCGTACATCGAGGAATAGAGGCCCACAGGCAGCACCGTGCGGGCCACTTCGCGAGCCACCCCGGCCTCGAGCATCTCCAGATAGGCCCGATAGGACTGCCGGCAGCTTTCCTGGGTCGCCTCCGTGACCAGCTTGTGCTGCTCGGCTGTGCCGTCCTTGAACACGTACTTGCCGGGCTTTCCCTCTTGCACCAGCTTCCGGTCGGGTCCTGGCACATAGAAGACCGGCGTCAACTTCCGATACCTGCCGGACTCCTCGTTGTAGGAGAAGGTCCGGTGTCGCATGAACTCCCGGAAGACGAAGATCGGTGCGCTGACGTAGAAGGTCATGGAAGAGTGCTCGAACGGCGTGCCATGCCTGTCTCGCATCAAGAAGTTGATGAGGCCCTTGGAACGCTGGGGATCGGCTTCGACCTCCGCCAGAGAGCTCTCGCCCTTCGTGGAGACCCGTGCCGCCCACAGCACGTCCGCGTCCGACGCGGCAGCCTTCACCAGCTCCACGTCCACATCGCTGCGGAACGTGATCTCGGTCTCGGGTTCGGCATTGCCCATGGAGAGCCCCCGCTCAGGTTGGGTGTTGTGACGGCCTCAAGCAAACCAGGTCGGGCCACTCGGCGCGAGTCAGGGGTGACGAAGTTCAGAGGCGGTAGACGCGGCGGGCGTTGCCCGAGCCGATCATGTGGGCGACGCGGGCGGCGTCGGCGGGGCTCCACTCCCCCGACGCGAGCCGTGCCGAGAGTGCCGCGCCGAGCGCCCGACGGTAGTAGAGCGCGCCCAGGAAGGCCGTCTCGGCCACGTTGTGGCAGCCCGAGCTGAACAGCTGCTTGTGGAACGGCGCCAGCTCGAGCAGCTCGTCCACGACCTTGACCAAGGCGGCGGTGTGCGGGAGGGCGAGGCCGACGTCGACGTACACGTGCGGGAAGACGCCGGCGAGATAGGCGGCCTGCCGGTGGTACGGGTAGCAGTGCAGCAGGATGATCGGCACGCCGAGCGGCTGCAGCATCCTGGCGAACTCGCTCAGCCTGCCCGGATCGGTGCGGTGCAGGTCGAGGCCCGAGCCGCCGAAGCCCGTGTGGAACTGCACGGGGAGCCCGCGCTCCCTGGCGACGTCGACCGCGCACCACAGCAGGTAGCGGAGCATGACCTCGTCGGTCAGCGGCTGCTTCGGGTCCGACAGCCGCCGGTTGGCCGCCGCGATCACCGATCCCCTGCTGGGCCTGGCCGGGTCGAAGTCGAGGCCGCACAGCGCGCCGATGACGGTCTTGAGCCCGACCGCTCTGGCGGCCCTGGCGGCCAGCTCCTCGCCGAGGCCGTCCAGGTAGTCCGCGGCCAGCTGGGCCGTCTCGGCCACGTCCCGCTCGATCTGCTCGATCCGTACGAGCTCGTCGGCGGCGGCCCCGCCGTGGCGGCCCATCTCGGTGGCCGTCAGCAGCTCGACGTCGTCCGATGCCGTGTCCACTGCCGTGTCCACCAGGAACGCCACCACCCCGCCCCCCGCCAGCAGCCGCCGGTTGACCTCGGCCGCGCCCAGCTCCTCGCGGCGTGAGAGGTAGACGGCGGGCGGCGCGTGCGGCTCCAGGTCGAGCACCGGCGCGCACCAGCGGCGCAGGGCCGCGCCGAACGGCGTGTCGAAGTGGGTGGTGCCGGGCGGCGCCGGGCTGCCGCCCTCGTTGATGAGCAGCTCGAACTGGGCTCTGCTCAGGTCGTCTCGCCGCACCCCGTGACAGTGGTGGTCGACGAGCGGGGCGAGCAGCGCGTCACGCACCGTGCGGGGTAGATCTACGGGGAGCATGCGGAGACTCTAGGGGAGCTCCGCATGCTCCGGCGGCGGTTTTACCTACGGCTGGGACCGCTTACTTGCGGCACAGGCGGAGCACGTTCGCGATGATCTTCGCGCCCGCGCCGCCCTCCTGCGTGAGGATCGACTCGGGGTGGAACTGCACGCCGAAGCGCCGCCGCTCGACGTCCTCGATGGCCATGACGTTGCCGTCGGGCGTGAGCGCGGTCGCCGTGAAGCCGACGACGCCGGGCCGCTTGGCGTGCAGCGAGTGGTAGCGGGCCGCGGTGAACTCCTCCGGCAGCCCCTCCAGCAGCGCGCTGCCGGCGACCCGGGAGACCTGGCCGCGCTTGCCGTGCTCGGGGTAGTCCAGCAGCTCAAGCGTGCCGCCTGCCTGCTCGACCATGGCCTGCAGCCCCAGGCAGACGCCGAATACCGGCAGCTCGCGGGCGTAGATCTGGTCGAGCAGCGCCGAGATGCCGAAGTCGGACGGCCAGCCCGGCCCGGGCGAGAGCACCACCAGGTCGGGCGCGATGCCGTCGATCAGGTGGGGCGGGAAGCCGTGGCGCAGCGTCACCACGTCGGCGCCTTCCTGCCGGAAGTAGTCGGCCAGCGTGTTGACGAAGGAGTCCTCGTGGTCGACGAGCAGCACCTTCATGCCCTGGCCCGGCTGCGGCCTGGGCTCGGGGACCGGCACGGAGCCCGGGCTGTTGACCGCGGCCAGGGCGCCGAGCAGGGCGCTGGCCTTGAGCTCGGTCTCGCGCTCCTCCGACTCGGGGTCGGAGTCGAACAGCAGCGTGGCCCCGGCCCGCACAGTCGCCACGCCGTGCTTGATCTGCGCGGTACGCAGGGTCAGGCCGGTGTTCATGGAGCCGTCGAAGCCGATGAAGCCGATGGCGCCGCCGTACCACCTGCGGGTGGTGGCCTCGTGGTCCTCGATGAACTGCATGGCCCACGTCTTGGGCGCGCCGGTGACCGTGACGGCCCACATGTGGGTGAGGAACGCGTCGAGCGCGTCGAACTCGGGCCGCAGCCGCCCCTCGATGTGGTCGACGGTGTGGATCAGGCGGGAGTAGAGCTCGATCTGGCGGCGGCCGATGACCTTGACGGTGCCCGGGACGCAGATGCGCGACTTGTCGTTGCGGTCGACGTCGGTGCACATGGTCAGCTCCGACTCCTCCTTGACGCTGGACAGGAGGGTGCGGATCGCCTCGGCGTCCTCGACCGGGTTGCTGCCGCGGGCGATGGTGCCGGAGATGGGGCAGGTCTCGACGCGCTCGCCGGTGACCCTGACGTACATCTCGGGCGAGGCGCCGACCAGGTGCTCGCCCTCGCCGAGGCTGATGATGAACTCGTACGGCGCGGGGTTGCTGTGCCGCAGGCCGCGGTAGAAGGCGGCCGGGTCGGCGCAGGTGGCGTGGAAGACCTGGCCGGGCACGACCTCGAACAGGTCGCCGCGCTTGAACCGCTCCTTGGCTGCGGCGACGACCTTGGCGTACTCGCCCTTCTCCGGGTCCTTGGGCAACTCGCCGGGGGCGACGGCCTCGGCGGCGGCGCCGGTGCGCTCCAGGCCGCGGGTGGTGGCGCCGTCGACGGTGAACTCGTAGCGGTATTCGACGCTGGTCTCGCGCTGCCGGTCGATCACGACGAGCCGGTCGGGCAGGTGGAGGACGAGGTCTCGCTGGTCGTCGGGGCGGACGAGCTCCTGCCTGATGGGCTCGAACTGGAAGGCCAGGTCGTAGCCGAACGCGCCGTACAGGCCCAGGTGCGGGTCGTCGCCCTTGAAGGCGGCGATGACCTCGCGGATCGCGGTGAACACGGTGGGCCTTCTGCTGCGCATCTCCTCCGGCAGCAGGTCTCCTGGATCACTGCTCGGCTCCGGTACGTGCACCGCGATGTGGTCGGGGGTGGGCTCGGCGACCGGCTTGCCCGCGGCCAGCAGGCAGGAGGCGACGGCGGGCAGCACGACCCGGCCGCGTTCGTTGAGCGCGGTGGCCGAGATGGTGCGGCCCTTGGCGACCAGCTCCAGGCACGGATCGACGTAGCCGAACGCCCATCGACTGTAGCGGCCCGGGTAGTCCATGCCCGAGGAGAACGCACCGCCGCGCCTGGTCCCGAGGGCGGTCACGATCTCTTCCAGCGCGGCCTCGTCCACCTCGCGCGCTTCGCGCTCCACCCCGATGCCCCCGGCGGTGGTATATCCGCTCGTCTCCACGTCCTGCCCCTTCACCACGTCAAATGATCGAGCCCCGGGGGCGGACACGAGAAAGGCCGCCATCCGGGGCGGCCGTCCGTTCAGGAATGCGAAACACACGCCGCCTAGGAGCGGCGCCACCACTGAAGCCAGGCGTGAGTTCGCATGGACACAGGTTAACCGCCGGACCATGATCGCGCAACGCGAATCCCCCCGAGCCCGCGACTTTCAATACAGAGCTGTACTGTATTCATTGAAAGGAGATCCGAGATGACCGAGACCGAGGCGATCACCCTCCCCACCGATCGGCCCACCCCGTTCGACCCGCCCGACGACCTCGCCAAGCTGCGCGAGACCAGCCCCATAGCCCGCCTGGCCTACCCCGACGGCCACCGGGGCTGGCTCGTCACCAGCCACGCGCTGGTACGCGAGGTGCTGGCCGATCGGCGCTTCAGCGCCCGCTCCGAGCTGCGGCACATCCCCATCGCGAGTACGAGCACGGCCCAGCCCTCGCCTCCCGGGATGTTCGTCGGGATGGACCCGCCCGAGCACACCCGCTACCGCCACCTGCTCACCGGCGAGTTCACCGTGCGCAGGATGCGCCTGCTCGCCGAGCGCATAGAGGAGATCACCAAGGAGCAGCTGGACCTCATGGAGCGCCAGGGGCCGCCGGCCGACCTGGTGCAGACGTTCGCGGCGCCGATCCCGGCGGTGGTGATCTGCGAGCTGCTCGGCGTCCCTGACCAGGACAGGGCCCGCTTCATGGCCGAGGGCGTCAAGCTCATGCGGCCGGACCTCCCGCAGGAGGAGAAGATCTCCGCGTTCCTGGCGATGCAGGCGCACATGCGCGAGCTGGTGCCGGCCAAGCGGGCCGAGCCCACCGACGACATGCTGAGCGGCCTCACCAAGAGCGACCTGACAGACGAGGAACTGGCCAACATCGGGTTCATGCTGCTGGGCGCCGGCCTCGACACGACGGCGAACATGCTCGCGCTGGGCACGTTCGCGCTGCTGCGCCACCCCGACCAGCTGGCCGTCCTGCGCGACGAGCCGGAGCGGGCGGAGCAGGTGGTGGAGGAGCTGCTGCGCTACCTCAGCATCATCCCCTTCCTGGTGCGTACGGCGCTGGAGGACGTCGAGCTCGGCGGCGAGCTGGTCAGAAAGGGTGAGACGGTCACCGTCTCCATCCCGTCAGCCAACCGCGACCCGCGCCGCTTCCCCGACCCCGACGCCCTCGACCTGCGCCGGGACACCGGCGGGCACGTGGGCTTCGGCCACGGCGTGCACCAGTGCCTCGGCCAGCAGCTGGCCAGGGTGGAGATGCAGGCGGGCTATCCGGCGCTGTTCAGGAGGTTCCCGTCGCTGCGGCTGGCCGTCGAGCCGGGTGAGGTGCCGCTCCGTACGGACATGCTCATCTACGGGGTGCACAGCCTCCCCGTCACCTGGGATGTGGCGCGATGAACAGCAGGGTCTGCCTCGTCACGGGCGCGTCGTCCGGGATCGGCCGCGCCACCGCCCTGGAGCTGCTGCGCGCGGGCCACATCGTCTACGGCCTGGCGCGCCGGGTGGAGAAGATGGACGTCATCCGGTCCGCCGGCGGCCACCCGATCGGCGCGGACGTCACCAGCGACGCCGACCTCGACCGTGCCGTGCAGAGCATCCTCGACCAGCACCAGCGCATCGACGTGCTGGTGAACAACGCGGGCACCGCCGTGCACGGCGCCACCGAGGAGGTGCCGCTGGAGCGCGCCAGGCAGGTGTTCGAGGTCAACCTGTTCGGCCTGGCCCGGTTGACCCAGCTCGTGCTGCCGCGGATGCGCGAACGGCGTTCGGGCACGATCGTCAACATCTCCTCGATCGCCGGCGAGATCTCTCTCCCGATGGGCGCCTGGTACCACGCCTCCAAGCACGCGCTGGAGGCGTACTCGGACTCGCTCAGGCAGGAGGTCTCCCGGTTCGGCGTGCACGTGGTGGTGGTGCAGCCGGGGATCATCAAGACCGAGTTCGAGGGCGACACGCCGCGCCAGCTGCGGGAGATCTCCGGGCACGGGCCTTACGCGCAGGTCGCGGAGTGGATGGCGCGGCGGGCCGAGGAGGGGTTCGGGCCGGGCAGCAAGGCGTCCGACCCCCGCGTGGTGGGCCGGGCCGTCGCCCGGATCGTGGCCGCGCGCGACCCGAAGCCCCGCTACGCCGTCGGCTACCTGGCCGATCTGCTGCTGTGGGTCAATAGACTCCTGCCGGACCGCCTCTACGACAAGATGGTGACCCGCCAGGCATGATGACGACCGACGACCTCGGCATGACCGGCACGCGCGCACCGCGGCCGGCTGGACGGCCGCGCAGCCAGGAGGCCGATCTGGCCATCCTCACGGCCGCGCTCGACCTGCTCATCGAGTACGGCGTGGCCCAGACCAGCATCGAGCAGGTCGCCAGGCGGGCCGGCGTGACGAGGGCGACGGTCTACCGCAGGTACGCCGACAAGACCGCGCTGCTCGTACGGGCCCTGCAGTGGGCCAACCACGACAACGACCCCGATTTCATCGGCTGGCGCGACCTCGACCACATGTTCGGCGACTGGGCGGCGCATCTGTCCGAGCCGCGCAACCGGGTCCTGCTGCGCCGGGTCTTCGGCGCCGTCGACGACCATCCCGAGCTGATGAGGGCGTACCGGGAGGCCAACGCGGGGCGGCGGGCGGCGGTCGTGCGCGAGGCGCTCCGCCTGGCCCAGGACCGCGGGGAGCTCCCGGCGGACGCCGACGTCGACGTGGTGCAGGAGGTCCTGAGCAGCGCGGTGATGGGCCATCTCGGCGGGCATCCCGACGACGAGAGCGCCACGCAGATCAAGGCGTACTTCCTGGCGATCATGAAGCAGTTCGGCTATCGGCCGGCGACAAAGGGGTCCGAAAGTATCTAGCTTGGGCCTGGTCGGCCATGTGGCCCGTGTGGCGACATTTCAGCTGACCAGATTACATTTCCGCCAGTCACGTTACATTTCACGTCGCCTCTTGCTTTCCGGACAAGATCTCTTCACGCTTCTCGACAGAGGCGTAAAGATCACCTCGTGTCTCGAAAGTCTCGAAGGAGAGGCGCGTGCCCAAAACCCCCCGCTGGCGGTCGATCCTGACCGGGATCGTCGTCGTCGCAGGCTTATCCGTCCCGCAGGCCGCGGCCCACGCGGCGCCGGACCCCGCCAAAATAGACGCGACCGTCCAGGCGCGGCTGGCGCAGGACGACAAGGCCACTTTCTGGGTCCGGATGAAGGGCTCGGC
The DNA here is from genome assembly GCF_040659615.1 of Nonomuraea sp. NPDC049784. Classification (NCBI taxonomy): domain Bacteria; kingdom Bacillati; phylum Actinomycetota; class Actinomycetes; order Streptosporangiales; family Streptosporangiaceae; genus Nonomuraea; species Nonomuraea sp. NPDC049784. Next base: position 1,632 of record NZ_JBFAMX010000293.1, on the reverse strand, counting down.
CGACCTGAGCGGCGCCCGACGGGCCGTCACCAAGGACGCGAAGGCCGAGCAGGTCTTCGAGGCGAAGACCGAGCAGGCCAAGACCTCCCAGGAGGGCCTGCGCAAGCTGCTCGACTCCCGCCACGCGGACTACACCCCGTACTGGATCGTCAACGCGGTGCGGGTGACCGCGGGCGAGAAGCTGGCGGGCGAGATCGCCAACCTGCCCGAGGTCCAGAGCATCGAACCGGTCCGTACCTACGCGCTGCCCGACCCCGTTGCGGGCACGGCCGAGAACAAGGTCAACGCGGTCGAGTGGAACATCGACCGGATCAACGCACCGCGCGTCTGGAACGAGCTGGGCGACCGCGGAGAGGGCATCGTGGTCGCCCACATCGACACCGGCGCCCAGTTCGACCACCCCGAACTGGTCGCGGCCTACCGCGGCAGGAACCGGGACGGCACGTTCAGCCACGACTACAACTGGTTCGACCCGGCGCACATCTGCCCGACGGCCGCGCCGTGCGACAACAACGGCCACGGCACCCACACCATGGGCACGATGGTCGGCGCGAACGGCATCGGCGTCGCGCCCGGCGCCAAGTGGATCGCCGCCAAGGGCTGCGAGGTCAACACCTGCACCGACGCCTCCCTGCTCGCGGCCGGCCAGTGGATCCTGGCGCCCACGGACCTGAACGGCCGTAACCCGCGCCCCGACCTGGCGCCCGACATCGTCAACAACTCCTGGGGCGGCGATCCGGGCGACCCCTGGTACAAGGAGACGGTCGAGGCGTGGATCGCGGCCGGGATCTTCCCGGCGTTCGCCAACGGCAACGAGGGCCCCGCCTGCCGCACCAGCGGCTCGCCGGGCGACTACGCGATCAGCTACAGCGCGGGCGGCTTCGACGTCAACAACGCCCTGTACAACCGGTCGAGCAAGGGCGAGGGCGAGAACGGCGAGATCAAGCCGAACATCGCGGCCCCGGCCGTCAACGTGCGCTCCTCGACCCCCGGCAACACCTACAGCAGCTACACCGGCACGTCCATGGCCTCACCGCACGTGGCGGCCACGGTCGCGCTGATCTGGTCCAGCTCGCCGGGGCTGCAGGGCAATGTGACGGCCACCCGGCCGCTGCTCGACAGCACCGCGATCGACGTCAACGACACCAGCTGCGGCGGCACCGCGGCCGACAACAACGTCTGGGGCGAGGGCAGGCTCGACGCGTACGCCGCCGTACAGGCCGCGCCCCACGTCGGGCTCGGCGACCTGCGCGGCACGGTCACCGCGGGCGGCGCCCCCGTCGCCGGGGCGACGGTCACGATCTCCGGGCCGCTGAGCCGCGCCGTGACGACCGGCGATGACGGCACGTACGCCATCCCGCGCCTGCTGCCCGGCGACTACCAGGTCAGCGCCGAGAAGTTCGGCTACGACAAGGGCACGGGATCGGCCACGATCACGGCCGAGCAGTCCACGACCGCGGACGTGACCATGACCAGGCAGGCGGCGGGCGTGGTGTCCGGCACGGTCAGCACGGCGGGCACGCCGGAGGCGGGCGCGACGGTGGCGGCCACCGGCACGCCGGTCAGCGCGGTGACCGACGCGGCGGGCCGCTACAGCCTGACGCTGCCGGTCGGCGACTACGAGCTGACGGT
>NZ_JBFAMX010000292.1:0-11936 GCF_040659615.1 Nonomuraea sp. NPDC049784 | reverse complement strand
CGGCCGCGGTGATCGCGAGCACGTCGCCCTCGGCGGTCCACCCGCGCACACCGGTCGCGGCGCTGCCCCAGTGGGTCAGCCGCTCGCCCTCGGGGCCGTCGATCTCCGCCGCGAACACCTCCGGGGCGCCCTCCTTGCCGCTCGTCCAGGCGATGCGCGTGCCGTCGGGCGAGAACCTCGGGTGCGACACCGGCACCCGGTCGGCGGTGAACCGCCAGGCTCTGCCTCCGGCCAGGGGAGCCAGCCAGATATCGTCGTCGGCGACGAAGGTCACGACGTCGCCGTGCAAATGCGGGTATCTCAGGTATGCGCCACTTGTCACAGATGCACATTAATGCCAGGCGCCAAGGTCAGCCCAAGAATTCTCCTCCGGACGGCCCCGCCACGTCCCGTGAACGGCCAAGTGCGGGATGTGGCGGAAACCTGCGGGAAGAGCGAGGACTATGAAGCTTCTCGCCCGTCCGCACCAGTTCCCGGCACGCCTGGCCGCCGGGGCCGTCATCCTGAACTCCGGACTCAGCAAGGCCGACGCCGACGAACAGACCGCCGCGGGCCTGCATGGCATGGCCTCCGGCACGTACCCGTTCCTGCGCGACATGGACCCGGTGGCCTTCACCAAACTGCTCTCCAGGGGCGAGATCGCGCTCGGGACGGCGCTGCTGGCCCCGTTCGTGCCTTCGCTGCTGGCGGGGGCCGCGCTGACGGGGTTCGCGGCCGGCCTGATCGGGCTGTACCTCAAGACGCCGGGGATGCGGCGGGAGGGCAGTCTGCGCCCGTCCGAGCAGGGCACCGCGCTGGTCAAGGACGTCTGGCTGCTGGGGATCGGTCTGTCGCTGGTGATCGAAGAACTCAGCCATTGATGATCTCCGACCGGTCACCGCTAACGTGGAGAAACCCGGGTAGCCGGGACATATGGTACAAATCGGCTACACCTTGATGTCCGAACAGACTCCGGCACGGGAACTGGTCGACTACGCCGCGGCAGCCGAGCGGATCGGTTTCGACTACGCGGTCATCTCCGACCACTACTTCCCGTGGGTCGAGGAGATGGGGCACTCGCCGTACTGCTGGTCGGTGCTGGGCGCCGCGGCCCAGGTCACCGAGCGGATGCCGCTCATGACGTACGTGACCTGCCCGATCATGCGCTACCACCCGGCCGTCGTGGCGCAGAAGGCGGCCACGATGGGCGTGCTGAGCAAGGGCAGGTTCACGCTGGGCCTCGGCGCGGGCGAGAACCTGAACGAGCACGTCGTCGGCGAGGGATGGCCGCCGGTGGACACCAGGCACCGGATGTTCGCCGAGGCGATCCAGATCATCAAGGAGCTGTTCGGCGGCGACTACGTCACCTACCAGGGCGAGTTCTACGACGTGGACTCGGCCAAGCTCTATGACCTGCCGGACCGGCCGGTCCCGCTCGCCATCGCCGCCTCGGGGGGTCAGTCCGCGGAGATCGCGGCCGAGTTCGGCGACATGCTGGTGGTCAACGAGCCGCTGCCGGACGTGGTCAGGCAGTTCAACGCCGCGGGCGGGCAGGGCAAGCCGGTCTACGGGCAGCTGGCCATCGCGTACGACACCGATGCCGAGGCCGCCAAGGAGCGGGCGCACAAGCTCTGGCGCTGGGCGGCGTGCGGCGGCTGGAAGGTCATGGCGGAGCTGCCCGGGCCGGTGAACTTCGCCGCGGCCACCGGCACCGTGCGTCCCGAGGACGTGGCCGAGAGCGTGCCGTGCGGCAACGACGTGAGCGCGGTGGTGGAGGGCCTCAGGAAGTACGCCGACGCCGGGTACACGCACGTGGCGCTCGTCCAGATCGGGCACGACCAGCAGCAGCCGTTCTTCGACTGGGCGGAGAAGGAGCTCCTCCCGGCTCTGCGCGACCTCTGACCACCCGCCGACGGCTGCGCCGCGCGTCCACGGGCCACGAGCGAGGCCGCGCACGCGGGCGACGGTGATGCCGCCCGCGTGCGGGGCGCTCTCCCGGACCGGTGGGTGACGCCGCCCGCCCGCACGCCGAGACGCGCGGGACCGAGTGGTTACGGGACGATGTTGACCAGCTTGGGCGCCCGGACGATCACCTTGCGGGGCGTGTTCGTCAGGTAGGGCGCCACCTTCTCCGAGGCTAGGGCCAGCTCCCGCAGCTCGTCCTCGCTGATGTCCGGCGAGACCTCCAGCCGGTCGCGCACCTTGCCCGCCACCTGCACGACGCAGGTGACCGACTCCTGCACCAGCAGCTCGGGCTCGGCCACCGGCCAGCCGGCGAAGGCGACGGGACCGGTGCGGCCCAGCCGCTCCCACCCCTCCGCGGCGGCGTACGGGGCCACCAGCGACAGCATGATCGCCAGCGTCTCCGCGGCCTCGCGCACGGCCGGGTCACCGGCGCCGGGACCGGAGTCGATGGCCTTGCGCGTCGCCGAGGTCAGCTCCATCATGCGCGCCACCGCGACGTTGAAGCGGTAGGACTCGATCAGCTTGGTGACCTCATCGATCGTGCGGTGCGTGACCTTGCGCAGCTCAACGTCGCCGGTCTCGAACGGGACGCCGGGCGCGCTGTCCACCTCCGATATGACGCGCAGCGCGCGGGCCAGGAACTTCTGCGACGCGGCCGGCGAGACGTCGGCCCAGTCGATGTCGTCCTCGGGCGGACCGGCGAAGACCATGGTCAGGCGTACGGCGTCGACACCGAAGTCGTCGATCTGCTTGCCCAGGTCCACGCCGTTGCCCAGGGACTTCGACATGGCCCTGCCGCCGTTGATCACCTGGCCCTGGTTCAGCATGCGCTTGAACGGCTCGGTGAAGTCGACCATGCCCATGTCGTGCAGGACCTTGGTGAAGAACCGCGAGTACAGCAGGTGCAGGACCGCGTGCTCGATGCCGCCGACGTACTGGTCGATCGGGCCCCACTTGCGCACCTGCTCGACGTCGAACGGGCCGTCGATGTAGCCGGGCGAGCAGTAACGCAGGTAGTACCACGACGAGTCGACGAACGTGTCCATCGTGTCGGTGTCGCGCTTGCCCGCGCCGCCGCACTTGGGGCACTCGACGTTGACCCACTCGGTGGCGCTGGCCAGCGGGGAGACGCCCTTGGGCGCCAGTGCCTCGCCGCGCATGTCGGGCAGCGTGACCGGCAGCTGCTCGTCGGGGACGGGCACCTCGCCGCAGTCGGGGCAGTGGATGATCGGAATCGGCGTGCCCCAGAACCGCTGGCGGGACAGCAGCCAGTCGCGCAGCCGGAAGTTGACCGCGCCCGTGCCCCTGCCCTCGCGCTCCAGAACCTCGATGATCTTGGAGATGGCCTCGGCCTTCGACAGCCCGTCCAGCGGACCGGAGTTGACCAGCGTGCCCTCGCCCGGAGTGGCCTCGCCGGTCTCGCCCGGGTCGGCCAGGCCGGTGTGCACGACGACCTTCACCGGCAGCCCGAACTTCAGCGCGAAGTCCAGGTCGCGCTGGTCGTGGGCGGGCACGGCCATGATGGCGCCGTGGCCGTAGTCGGACAGCACGTAGTCGGCCGCCCAGACCGGGATGCGCTCGCCGTTGACCGGGTTGATCGCGTGGCGGCCCAGGAAGACGCCGGACTTCTCCTTGTCGGTGGACAGCCGCTCGATGTCGCTCAGCTTGGCGACCTCGGCGCGGTAAGCCTCGAAGGCGGGACGGTGCTCGTCGGTGACGATCTCGTCGGCCAGCTTGGCGTCCACGGCGACCACGAAGAACGTGGCGCCGAACAGCGTGTCGGGCCGCGTGGTGTAGACGTGGACGGGCTCGTCGCGGCCCTCGATCTGGAACAGCACGTCGGCGCCCTCGGAGCGGCCGATCCAGTTGCGCTGCATGGTCAGCAGCCGCTCGGACCAGCCCTCGCTCAGCTGGTCCATGTCGTCCAGCAGGCGCTGCGCGTAGTCAGTGATCTTGAAGTACCACTGTGTCAGCTCTCGGCGGATGACGTCGGCGCCGCAGCGCTCGCACTTGCCCGCCACGACCTGCTCGTTGGCCAGCACGGTCTGGTCGTTGGGGCACCAGTTGACCAGGCCGCCCTTGCGGTAGGCCAGGCCGCGCTCGTAGAACCGGTTGAACAGCCACTGGTTCCACCGGTAGTAGTCGGGGTCGCTGGTGTGCAGGCGGCGCGACCAGTCGAAGGACAGCGCGTAGCGCTTGAACGAGGTGACCTGCGTCTCGATGTTGGCGTAGGTCCACTCGGCCGGGTGGGCGTTCCGCTTGATCGCGGCATTCTCCGCCGGCAGGCCGAAGGAGTCCCAGCCGATCGGGTGCAGGACGTTGTAGCCCTTCTGGAACCAGTAACGCGCGACCACGTCACCCAGCCCGAAGGCCTCGGCGTGGCCCATGTGCAGGTCGCCGGACGGGTAGGGGAACATGTCGAGCATGTAGCGACGCTCGCGCGGGTCCGCCGGGTCCTCGTTCGCCCGGTAGGGCTCTTGCTCCTCCCATCGCTGCTGCCACTTGGCCTGCAGCGCCTGCGGATCGTACTCACTCACGGCTACTGTCCTTCTGGCTTGACTCGGACCCATAAGAAAACCCCTCGTGCACACAACGAGGGGTAGCCGCGACGGCGGGAATCTTCAGGGCCGTCGCGGCCCGCTAAGAAGCAGGGTCGCGGAACGCACGTGTCAAGCGTAGCGCACGTCTTCGGCTGAATGCAGATACTCGTCCGGGGTCTGCAGGCACAATGGATCCTTCAGGTCCAGCGAGACCTGATGGTGATGTATCCGTTGTGACCCATTCGTCCCATAAGAATACCCTTGTCACCGTGGTGTACCCAGCTGAGCCCGATCGACCGGAGGCAGGCCTGCCGATGCAGGACCCGCCTACCGATCCTCACGGCTTCGCTCGTTTCGCTGCGGAACCACCTGTATCTCCTGGAAAATCCCATGAGATCATGCCTGGTACGTCAAATCCGGATATAACGGGTTATCCGGACACATCCTCGGGAGGGGCGGCAGCAATGGCAGCGGAGAATTCCGGATCACACCTGCCACCGTCCTGGCCAGACGCGCCTCGCCGCGACGTACCCGGCACCCCGGCGGCGGAGGTCCCCATGTCATGGCCCGAGAACACGCGTCCCGCCGGCCAGGACCCGTCGTGGCCCGAGCCGCCACGCACGGACGACTCCTGGCCCGAGCCACCGCGCCACTCCCGCCCCGAGCCCGCCCGCCACGAGGCTTCGGGTCCTTCGTCGTGGCCCGACCTGCCTTCCGGCCCCTCTTCCTGGCCCGAATCGTCTCCGGCGAGCAACTCCGGCCCGTCCTCCTGGCCGGACACGCCGCCGCAGGGCGGTGCGGGGGCGCCGGCCTGGCCTGAGGCGCCGCGCAGGGAACCCGGCCTGCCGGACGTGCCGACGTCGTGGCCGGAGTCGGCCCCGCAGGACGTCCCCACCTCCTGGCCCGAGGCGTCCTCGCAGAGCGCGGCGGGCCCCACCTCCTGGTCGGACGCACCACCGCAGGGCACCGCGGGCCCGTCCTCACCGCCGCAGAACGGCGCCGGGCCGTTCTCATGGCCCCAAGCACCGCAGCAGAACGGCGCCGGGCCGTCCTCGTGGGCCGATGCACCGCCGCAGAACGGCGCGGAGCCCGCCTCCCGAGCCGGCAACCAGCCTCCGGTCCCGGATCCGGTCCCGGCGTGGGCTCAGCCGCCGGCCGCGTCCGCCGACCCCTGGTCGAACCTCTCCTCCCCCGCCCCCTGGCCGCCCGCGGAGCGGAACGCGGCCGACTCGCCGGAGGAGCGCACAGCGATGTACCAGATCGACGACCTCCCCCAGGGCGCGCACGCGCCGCCCCAGACCCACCCCGCAGAAGAGCGGACGGTCACGTACGCCCAGCACTCAGAGAACCTGCTCAACGACCGCGCCGTCCCCTCCACCCCCACCATGGACTCATCGAACGCCAGCTCCACGCCCCCCGCCGAGGACCAGAGCGCTCCCCGCCCCGGCTCGAACCTGAGCCGTGACCCCTCGGACCCCGACCGCCCGTTCGTGACCGCCGGCCAGATCAGCGGCTCCCGCACCCCGCCGCCGGAGCGCCAGCAGGAGCTCTGGAACACCGTCTTCGGCGACAACTACCAGGCCATGGGCGACCAGGACCCCCTGGACGAGGAGGGGCACGGCAAGCCCATCTGGATCTACGCGCTCGGCGGATCCGTGGCGATCGCGCTGGTCGCCGCGCTGCTGTGGGCGTTCCTCGCGGGCCCGCTGGCCAGCGACGACTCCGCGGGCGCCGACGCCGTGGCCGAGAAGCCCACGACCTCGTCGTCGCCGTCCACCACCAGGTCCTCGACCACGATCGGCAAGCTGCCGAACTACACGGGCAAGGCCGCCCCGGTCATCGGCAGGGTGCCCGACGCCGGCGCCGGGATCTCGCTCCCGCGCCTGGGCGGCACCTGGCGGCTGGACCAGCGCGCCACGGTCAAGGCCACGTACGGCTACGACACCCGCCAGTACGTCCAGGTCGCGCCGGAGAAGTTCGCCCAGCTCCTGTCGGGCCCGCTGTCGCAGAAGCTGGCCTCGTACTACGAGAAGGACAACCTGGAGCCGGTCATCAAGCAGGTGGTGCTGGACGCGCGCAAGCGCTTCTTCCCCACCGACAACAAGGTCCGCAAGATCGCCCAGCAGCCGATCAAGGTGGGCAACTCGACGGGACGGCTGATCGCGTACTCGCTGACGTCGCAGACCGACAAGGCCACGATCGTGACGATGGCCGTCAACACCGGCGGCAACGTCCCGGCCATCGTCTACATGTCGATCCCGTCGGACAGCAAGCAGCTCCTGCCCGACATCCGCACGGTGATGAACCAGCTGAGGCTGGGCACCCAGGGCTAGATCGGGGCTAGAAGACGCACTCCATGTGCTTGATCCCGTTGATGAACATGGAGTGCAGCCGGTCGGGCCTGCCGCCCTCGATGTGCGGCACGCGGCGCAGCAGCTCGCGGAACATCACCGTGATCTCGCGCCTGGCCAGGTGCGCACCGAGGCAGAAGTGCGGCCCCGGGCCGCCGAAGCCGACGTGCGGGTTGGGGTCACGGGTGACGTCGAAGCGGTACGGGTCGGCGAAGACGGCCTCGTCCCTGTTCGCCGCCCAGTAGAACAGGACCGCCTTCTCGCCCTTGCGGTAGAGGTGCCCGTTCATCTCGTAGTCCCTGGTGACCTTGCGGCGCATGAAGTTCACCGGGGAGGCGAGCCGGACGATCTCCTCCACGGCCCCGGGCGCGTGCCCGTCGATGTCCTCCAGCCAGAGCGCGCGCTGGCCGGGATTGTCGGTGAGCAGGCGCAGGCCGTGCGAGATGGCGTTCCTGGTGGTCTCGTTGCCGGCCACCACCAGCAGGATGAAGAACGACCCCAGCTCCTGCATCGTCAGCCGCTCGCCGTCGATGTTGGCGTTGACCAGGGAGGACGTCAGGTCGTCCGTGGGGTGATCGGCACGGTGGGCGGCGAGGTCCTGGACGAGCTGCTGCAGCTCCATGCCGGCGTTGAGCAGGCGCCCGGCGAGCTGCTCGAGATCGGCGCCGCCGTATTCGGGGTCGAAGCCGCCGAGGATGACGTTCGAGTGGTCGAAGACGAACTGGTAGTCCCGCGCGGGGATGCCCATCATGTCGCAGATGATCTTCAGCGGGAGGCGGGCCGCGACCTCGGTCACGAAGTCGCAGCCAGGCCCCTTGGCCAGCAGGTCGTCCACGATGGCGGTCGCCGCCGCCTCCACGTCCGACTCGAACTGCTTGATCATCTTGGGCGTGAAGGCACGTGAGACGATCCTGCGCAGCCTGGCGTGGCGGGGGTCGTCCATATTGATCATCGAGCCGAAGTACTCGGTGAACTCGGCGGGCATGTCGGGGACGTTCGTCGCGCCGCCGTCGCCCGAGCAGAAGATCTCGGGGGTGCGGCTGGCCTCGAGGATGTCGGCGTGCTTGACCAGCGCGTGGTAGCCGGGCCCCTTGGGCGCGAAGTCGAGCTCCATCTCCTCGAAGAAGGCCGGGGCCTCGAGAGAGCGCAGCCGCTCGAACGCCTCCTCGCGCTCTCTCATGGGCTTGGCCCAGAAGTCGCGGTCCGACAGGTCGAAGTCAAGGACGCTCATAAGAACATCTTTAGGAAAGCAGCCACTTACGTCAATGGGTGTGACGTACGCCGTACGTGGGGTGTTCTCAATAGCCCTCCACAGGATCTGTGCGATGAGCCCCAAGGTAGCTGTGCGTGATGTGTCGAAGTCAGGCATCCTTCCTCCCCTGGCCCGCGGTGGCCGCTCCTAGATGACCTGGATGGCCGCCATCATCGCCATGTCCTCGTGTTCCAGGTTGTGGCAGTGGGCGACGTAGCGGCCCCGATAGGCGTCGAAGCGGACGGCGAGGTGGATCTCGGCGCCGGGGGTGAGCTCGACGGTGTCCTTCCAGCCTCCGTCGTAGCGTCCAGGGCCGGAGTTGCCGCGGCCGAGCACCTGGAAATGGGTGCCGTGCAGGTGGAAGGGGTGCCGCTCGACGCTGAGGACGGTCCACCGCTCGGTGACACCGAACCGGGGCCGCAGAATCGGGTTGGCCGGGTCGAACGGCCTGCCGTTGATCTGCCACTGCTCGCCGTTGCGCGAGAAGACCATCTGCCGGTGCGTCCCGTTCGGGGTGAGCCGCGGGACGTCGGAGAGCCGGTCGGGCACGGCGGAGTCGTCGCTTTCCTTGCGGGTGACGCGGAATTGCATGACCCGGCTTGCACCGCCGGAGGCGGCGGTGTTGACGAGTGTGACGACCGAGCCGACGGCGTACAGGGAGAAGTCGACGACGACGTCGAAGCGCTCGGCGGGCGAGATCCGCAGGGTCGTGTGGCGCACGGGCGCGGGGAGCAGCCCGCCGTCGCCGCCGAGCTGGACGAACGTGCCCTCGCCGGGGCCGTCGAGCCGAAGCTCGTAGCGGCGCGCGTTGGAGGCGTTGACCAGCCGCAGCCGATACCGGGCCGCCGCGACCTCGGTGTAGGGCCAGGGCGTGCCGTTGACGAGGATGACATCGCCCTGGGCGCCGCCCATGATGGATTCGGCCATGCCGGGCGCGCCGGGGAATGAGCGGTCGATCGACGGGTAGATCAGCTGGCCGTCGGCGTCGAAGGCGCGGTCGCAGATGAGGAGTGGGATCTCGCGGTCGCCGTGCGGCAGTGGCAGGGCGGCCTCCTCGTCGTCGCGGACGACGCAGAGCCCATACAGGCCCTTCCAGACCTGGGCGCCGGTGAAGTCCATGCGGTGGTCGTGGTACCAGAGCGTGGCGGCGCGCTGCCGCATCGGAAAGGTGTAGGTGCGCTGTTCGACGGTGACGCGGGCGAGCGGGTCGTGCGTGGAGTGCATGCCGTGCGTGGCATGGGTGCCGGCCATGTGGGCGAGGGAGGCGGGGTAGAGCAGGTCGGTGGGGAAGCCGTCCTCGGACGGCGGGCTGACGGCGCCGTGGAGGTGCGTGACGACCGGCACCGGGAGCCGGTTGGTCTGGTGTAGGACGAGGGGTCTGCCGGTACGGGCCTCGAGATAGGTTCCGGGAAAGGTGCCGTCGTACCCCCAGATCGTGGTGGAGTAGCCGGGCAGGATCCGGGCCTGCGCGGCCTGGAGCGTCACCGCGTACTCCTCGCCCGAGGCCGAGCTGCGGGTGGGTTTGGCGGGAGTGAGCCGCGGCAGCGGGAGTGTGTAGGGCTCCGGCAGCCGCGCGGTGCTGGTCAGCGTGCCGGGGGCGATCGAGCCTCCACCGCCGCACGCGGCCAGGCCGGGGGCGGCGAGGGCGAGCCCGGCGAGCTTGAGGACACTGCGGCGGGAGATCTCGGTCACGAGCGCGCCTCCTCGGTCGGCCTGCCGCGGAGGGTCATCGGCAGCGTGGCGATGGTGGTGGCGAACAGCGCGACGCCGAGCGGGATGTGCAGCCACATGACGTGCTTGGTGCCCGCGGTCAGCTGGACGATCTCCAGCACGAAGATCGCGAGCACGACAGGCAGGACCCTCGGCCCGACGAGCCGCTTGCGGCGGGCGAGCCCAGCCAGGACGATCATGACCAGCGCGATCATGGCCAGCACGCCACCGTTGGTCTGGTGGCTGCCGATCGCCTCGTCCTGGCCGGACAGGAACATGCCCGCGAGCATGGGCTGGAGAAAGAAGGACACCGCGTGCAGGATCGCGGTCACGCGCAGGGCGATGAGCATCACTTCACACCCCGGGCGTGCGGCGTGCGGGCCGGGGCCGTCAGCCGAGCGGCGACGGCGCCGACCAGGTACACCGCGGCCAGCAGGCCGAGGCAGGCAGCCAGGCCGGGCTTGCCGATCATGCTGGTGGCGACGGCGGCGATGACGCCCGTCCGGGTGACGACCGAGCTCCACAGCCGCGGATCGTGAATCCTGGACGGGAGCTCACCATCGGCGTCCCGGACTGCCTTCGCCATGTGCCGCAGCTCCTTGCCGGTCAGTGGCTCGCCGAGCGCGATGATCGCGGTCCAGCCGATGAGCCCGGTGATGATCCAGCCTTCCCATGACCAGGCATGGATGGCCAGCCAGAGCCCGCTGGCCAGAGCGCCGAGCCGCCCCCACACGCCGAAGGCGGCGGAGACTTCGAGGGCCTTCAGGCCCTTCCTGGCCTTCGGGAGGGTGGTGGCGCCGCGCAGCGCGAGGACCCCGATCCAGTCGGTGACCAAGCCGGCCAGCATGGTGAGAACGGTGAGGAGATGGGCCGCGAGGAGTAGTGCGTCGAGGGACATTCCGCTCTCCGGTCGGGGGTAGTGGCGGGTCTGGTGAGGGAGCGGCCCGGCGGCCGCTCCCCGGGTAACTCAGGCGTCGGCGCCGAGGGCGTCGTCGGGGATCCAGGAGCCGTGGATGCCGGCGGTGACCCGGCGCGGGAGCTGGACGGCGGCGACCTGCTCGAGGCCGGAGGCGTCCAGGATCAGGAGGCGGGAGGCGTCCTGCTTGAGGTCGGAGATCACGGTGAGCAGGTAGCCGTCGTCCTCGTGGGTGGCGCCGGCCGCGGGGACGAAGACCGCCTCGCTGGGCAGGCGGGCGTCGCCGACCGGGTAGACGCGGCGGGCCCCGGTAGTGCGGTCGTACTTGACGATGCCGTAGCCGCCGAACCCGGCCTGGTCAGGGAAGGAGACGGCGTACTGGTAGCGGTGCTCGGCGCCGAGGTAGTCCTCATTCAGTGTGGGGAACTCGACGGCGAGATCGTCGATGATCTGTTCGTCGACGGCGCCGGTGGCCAGGTCGATCACCCACCGGCGGGTGTAGGAGCGGGTGTTGGGCTCGGTGCCGCGGCCCGGGGCGCCGACCCACCAGTTCCAGGAGAGCTGGAATCCCTCCCGGTCGACGGTCGGGCCCTCCAGGACGATGCGGCCCTGGTCGTCCTCGTAGGCGTTGGCGGCGTGGAGCATGTTGCCGGGCTCGATGGAGAACCAGCGGATCCGTGCGGCCCCGTCCGCGCCCCGCGGCATGACGCCGATGCGGGCGGGCTGGTCGTCGTTCCAGCCGTAGGGGATGCCGGAGTGCTCGGCCGGGTCGAAGGTGACGGTCCCCTCGATGAAGACGACGTGGTGGCGGGTGATGGCGAAGTCGTGCTTGAGGGAGGCGGTGGCGCCGGGGATCTCGGCGCCGTGGGTGATCTGGCCCTTGGCGTCGGCGACGTAGTACATCAGGTACGGCGGGAACGGCGAGGAGCCGAAGAAGTGCAGTTCGCCGGTGACCGGGTCGGTCTTGGGGTGCGCCGTCATCGCGCTGCGCAGCTTGCCGTCGAAGTCATAGGCGCCGACGGTGTCCAGGTCGGGGGTGAGCTCGAAGGGGACGTTGGCCTCGCACAGCGCCAGGAGTCGTCCGGCGTGCTCGATGATGTGGGTGCCGGCGGTGCTGGCGGTCAGGTCGGGGCCGTGCTCGGTCATGTAGGGAGCACCGTCCAAGGCCGGGGTGCGGACCCAGCGGTTGCGGTACCACTCGGCGCGGCCGTCGCGCAGCCGGA
>NZ_JBFAMX010000291.1:0-11961 GCF_040659615.1 Nonomuraea sp. NPDC049784 | reverse complement strand
GGCTCAACTCGGCGGCGATCCTGCGCATCCTGCGCGAGTCCCAGGTCGCGACGCTGTCCGAGCTCGCCAGGTCGGCCCGCGTGTCCAGGCCGACGGCCGAGGTCATCGTGGACGAGCTGGTGGCGGAGGGCTGGGCCGAGGACTGCGGTGAGGAGCCCGGCGACCGCCAGCGGGGCCGCCCGGCCAGGCGGTTCAGGTTCCGTGCGTCGGCCGGCCACGTGCTGGGGCTCGGCATCGGCGGCTCCCACCTGCGTGCCATGGTCGCCGACCTCAACGGCACGATCGCGGTCACCCGCCGCGCGCCCAACCACCGCGACATGCCCGCGGGCGACCGGCTCGACGCCGTCGCCGCGCTGGCCGCCGAGGCCGCCGCCGAGGCGGGTCTCGCGCTCGCGGACGCCGCCGCCGTCGGCGTGGGCACGACGGGCATGGTGGACGGGGCGGGGCGGGTCGTGAAGAGCATGGTCCTGTCCGGCTGGACCGGCCTCGACCTGCAGGGCGAGCTGACCCGTCGGCTGCCCGCGCCGGTGCTGGTCGAGAACGACATGCGCCTGGCCGTGCTGGCCGAGCACTGGCGCGGCGCGGCCAGAGGCCGCGACGACGTGATCTACCTGTTCACCGGCGACAGGATCGGCATGGGCCTGCTCATCGGCGGCCGCCCGCACCGCGGAGCCCATGCCGCCTCCGGCGAGATCGGCGCCCAGCCGCACGAAAACTGGACCTCCTACCGCTACGTGATGGACTACGCGATGGCCGTGGAGCCGGGGGAGCTCCGTTCCGCCAGGCAGAGCGCGGAGTTCGCGATCGCCAGGGCGCGGGCGGGCGACGAGAAGGCCGGGCAGGCGGTCAGGGAGTTCGCGCGCGGCCTGGCCGCCGGCCTGATCACCGTGGTCAATCCCCTCGACCCGGAGATGGTGGTGATCGGCGGCAGCCTGTCCTCGGCCGGTGACCTGCTGGTGGAGCCGGTCAGGGAGCTGTTCGAGGAGTACTGCCCGTATCCGCCCGAGGTGGTGGCGTCGGAGCTGGGCAGCGAGTGCATCACGCTCGGGGCGGTGCGTTTCGCGCTGGACCACGCCGAGCGCCTGCTCTTTACGTAGGCAACTTGGTTAATTAGGTAACTCTTCTGTCACGGACATGTCGCTGCGCGGCATCGATCCTTCTGGGGTGCTCAGAGTTGCAAGATTTACCCTAGTTAATTGCATAAATACGTACTAGCCTCCAGCCAACTCGTACGGACTGGAGGTGAGCGTGGCCGCTGTTCCCCTGCTTGAGCGGCTGAAGCGCGACTGGACGCTGCTGGTGCTGTGCCTGCCCGGCATGCTGTATTTCGTAGCTTTCTTCTACGTGCCCCTGCTGGGCAACGTGATCGCCTTCAAGGACTACGCGCCGTTCCTCGGCATCGCGGGCAGCCCGTGGGTGGGGCTGGACAACTTCGTGATGCTGCTGGAGGAGCCGGAGTTCTGGAGCGCGGTCGGCAACACCCTGCAGATCACCGTGCTGCAGCTCATCCTCTACTTCCCGGCCCCGATCGCCCTCGCGCTCCTGCTGAACTCGCTCGTCGGCCACCGGATCAAGCGCTTCATCCAGAGCGTCGTCTACCTGCCGCACTTCCTCTCGTGGGTGGTCGTGGTCGCGATGTTCCAGCAGGTCATCGGGGGCGCGGGGACGGTCAGCACGTTCCTGAACTCGCACGGGATCACCATCGGCAACCTGATGTCCAACCCGGACACGTTCAAGCTCCTCGTGACGGCTCAGGTGATCTGGAAGGACTGCGGCTGGGGGACGATCATCTTCCTCGCCGCGATCACCGCCATCGACATGAGCCAGTACGAGGCCGCCGCGATCGACGGCGCCGACTGGAAGCGCCGCCTGTGGCACGTCACGCTGCCCGGCATCCGCTCGGTCATCCTCATGATGCTCATCCTGCGGCTGGGCGACATCCTGTCCGTCGGCTTCGAGCAGATGGTCCTGCAGCGCGACGCCGTGGGCGCCGGCGCCGCCGAGGTGATCGACACGTACGTCTACTACCACGGCATCCGCGACGGCGACTGGGGCATGAGCACCGCAGCCGGGCTCATGAAGGGTCTCATCGGAGCGGCGCTGATCTACGCGGCGAACAAGCTCGCGCACCGCTTCGGAGAGCAGGGGATCTATCGATGAGGCCGCCGTGGATGGAGCGCCCGACGATCGCGGGGCGCACGCTCAAGTTCGTCGTGCTGGCCGCGATCACGCTGGCCGTGCTCTACCCGTTCGGGCTGGCCGTCGGCACCAGCCTGATGGGCCGCGCGGAGAGCATCGCCAACGGCGGCAGCTACGTGTTGTGGCCCTCTCACCCGACGTTCGAGGCGTACGAGCTGATCCTGTCCGGCGGCGCGGTCACCAGGTCGGTGCTGATCAGCATCGGGATCACGGTCACCGGCACCGCGCTCAGCCTGATCTGCACGGTCTTCCTCGGGTACGCGCTGTCGCGGCGTGGCATGCTCGGCGGCAAGCCGATCCTGCTGATGGTGCTGGCCACGTTCCTGTTCACGCCGGGCATGATCCCCAGCTACCTCATGGTCAAAGAGCTCGGGATGATCGACACGTACCAGTCGCTCATCGTGCCCGTGCTGGTCAACGCGTTCAACGTGGTCGTCGTCAGGTCGTTCTTCCAGAACCTGCCGGAAGAGCTCTTCGAGGCCGCGCGCATGGACGGGTGCGGCGAGTTCCGGATGATGTGGCGGATCGCGATTCCGCTGTCCAAGGCTGTGATCGCCGTCGTGGGGCTGTTCTACGCGGTCTCGTACTGGAACACGTTCTTCAACGCGATTCTCTATATCAACGATCCGACCAAGCACCCGATCCAGGTCGTGCTGCGCCAGTACATCTTCCGCGGCACCGCGGCCACCGGCTCCGACGTCGCGATCGTGCGCGACCTTCCCGCCTCGTCGGTGCAGATGGCGGTGCTGATCACCGCGCTCGTGCCCATCCTGCTGGCCTACCCCTTCCTCCAGAAGTACTTCACCAAGGGCGTCCTGACCGGCGCCATCAAAGGATGAACCCCCCGTTCGCAGGAGAGAACCATGTCATCAACGATGTCCCGCCGCGGCTTCCTCGGACTCGCGCTCGCCGGCGTCACGGTCGCCGGGCTCGCCGCCTGCGGGGGCGAGGGCGGTGGCGCGGCCGGTGTCAAGAAGGGCGGCGCCGAGCTGTCCAGGAAGCTGGCCCTGCCCACGTACACGGCCGCCAAGATCCCCACGCCTGACCTGCCGATCGACGCCGGCCAGGACCCCGCGTACCTCAAGTACCCGAGCGAGCTGGTCAAGTCCGTCGCCGCCCCGCCCGGGGACGGCCAGAAGATCACCTCGCTGACCCAGACCTGGGACGTGGCGCCGCCCGCGCCCGGCGAGAACACCTACCTGCAGGAGGTGGGCAAGGCACTGGGCTCCGAGTGGAGCATGAACATCGTGGTCGGCGACGGCTACCCCGACAAGTTCAACGCGATCATCGCCAGCGACGACCTGCCCGACCTCGTCTGGTTCCCGCCGAACCAGGGGCTGCAGCGGGTGCCCGAGCTGCTGGAGGCCAAGTTCCATGACCTGACGCCGTACCTGAGCGGTGACGCGATCAAGAAGTATCCGAACCTGGCCAACCTGGGCGACCTGACCTGGAAGTCGGCCGTCACCAACGGCAAGCTCTTCGGCGTCGCGGTCGCGTACAGCAGGCTCGGGCAGATCTTCGGGGTGAACCAGGACTACTGGGAACCCGTCGGCGGACTCGGATTCGCCGGCGCCGACGACTTCGTGGAGAAGGCCAAGCAGCTGCTCGACGTCGGCAAGAACAAGTACCCGCTCGAGCCGTCCTACTACAACCACGTCAGCATGTTCAGCCAGTGGTACGGCGCGCCGAACACGTGGCGGCTGGAGGGCGGCAAGCTGACCCACCAGTTCGAGACGCCCGAGTACCAGGCGGCGCTGGAGCTCGCGGTCAAGTGCTTCAAGGCGAAGCTGTTCTGGCCCGACCCCGCGCTCTCCACCATCCAGGACAAGGTGGCCAACGGCCAGATCGGGGCCTTCGTGGAGTCGTTCCCCGGCTTCATTAATCTCGCGAAGACGCAGAAGTACAAGCTCGGCGCCATCGTGCCCTTCGCCGCCACCCCGTCGTCCAAGCCTGTCTACAACGCCGGCCTCGGCTCCGTGGGCTTCACCTCGATCAGCAAGAAGGTCGACCCCAAGCGCATCGAGACGCTGCTGGGCGTGCTGAACTACCTGGCGGCGCCGTTCGGCACCGAGGAGTACCAGCTCCTGAACTTCGGCGTGGAGGGCACCCATTTCACCAGGAAGGACGGCGACCTGACCTTCACCGACAAGGGCAAGGCCGAGGTGCCCACCACACTGCAGCCGATCACGTTCGTGATCGGGTCGCCCTCCGCGCTCTTCCTGCCCGGCCAGCCCGAGCGCACCAAACTGATCCACGACTTCGAGACCAAGGTCGCGCCGATGCTCCAGCAGCGCGTCACGACCGGCCACTTCTCCGACACCTACACGCAGAAGAACGGCGAGCTCAGCACCATGGGCACGGACATGGTCGTGGACATCGTCACCGGTCGCAAGCCGCTGTCGGACTGGGCCGGCTTCGTGAAGAAATGGCTGAGCAAGGGTGGCGAGGCGATGCGGGGCGAGTACGAAGCCTCCATCGCCAAGGGTTGATTGAGAAAGGAAACAAGTGGAAGACCTGCGTATCGGAGTCATCGGCCTCGGCCTGCGGACGAGCCTCTCCCTGCACGCGCACCGGCCGGGCAAAGGCTCGATCGTGGCCGCGCTGTGCGACTCCGACCCGGCGGTGCTCAAACGGCAGGCGGGGAGGTTCGAGGCGGAGTTCCTGACCACGGATTACCGCGAGCTGCTCGCCCGGCGCGACCTCGACGCGATCATCGTCAACACCCCCGACGACACCCACGAGGCCATCGCCATCGACTGCCTCCAGGCGGGCAAGCCCGTCTACCTCGAGAAGCCGATGGCGATCACGGTGGAGGGCTGCGACAACATCCTGCGCACCGCCCGCGACACCGGGACCCGCCTGTACGTGGGGCACAACATGCGTCACATGGGCGTGGTCCGTCTCATGCGCGACATCATCCTCAAGGGCGTCATCGGCGAGCCGAAGACCGTCTGGGTGCGCCACTTCGTGTCGTACGGCGGCGACTACTACTTCAAGGACTGGCACGCCGACCGCACCCGGACCACGGGCCTGCTGCTGCAGAAGGCGGCACACGACCTGGACGTGATCCACTGGCTCGCCGGCGGCTACACGACCAGGGTGAACGCGTTCGGCGACCTCATGGTCTACGGCGACCTGCCGCGCCGCGCGCCCGGCACGCCCCGGCCCGACGGGTGGCTGCAGGAGTACGAGTGGCCGCCGACCTCGCGTACCGACCTGAATCACATCGTGGACATCGAGGACGTGTCCGTGATGAACATGCGGCTCGACAACGGCGTCATCGCCGCGTACCAGCAGTGCCACTTCACGCCCGACTACGTACGCAACTACACGGTCATCGGCACGGAGGGCCGCCTGGAGAACTTCGGCGACGGGCCGGGGGACACGGTCAAGGTGTGGAACACCGGCCCCACGGCCTACCGGGACGACTGCGACATCGCGTACAAGGTGCCTCTCGCGCAAGGGTCGCACGGGGGCGCGGACGAGCAGATCGTGGCGGAGTTCTGCCGGTTCGTCCGGGACGGCGGTGCCACGGACACCTCTCCGGTGGCGGCCAGGATGAGCGTGGCGGCGGGCTACATGGCAACGATGTCGCTGCGGAACGGCGGCACGCCGTACGACGTGCCGCCGCTGGATCCGGAGCTGGCCGCCTACTTCGACGCCGGGCAGAGCTGATCGCTCACACTGACGCGCGGCCGTGACCTATGCGCAAACGGCTTTTATCGCCTTTACGATCAGGGAGTAAGCACATGACCGCATGGATGCGCAGGCGCTTACGCGCCCTCGCTGGAACGCTCGCCCTCGGCCTGGGCGTGAG
This sequence comes from Nonomuraea sp. NPDC049784, assembly GCF_040659615.1. NCBI lineage: Bacteria > Bacillati > Actinomycetota > Actinomycetes > Streptosporangiales > Streptosporangiaceae > Nonomuraea > Nonomuraea sp. NPDC049784. The sequence goes on along the minus strand of NZ_JBFAMX010000291.1, from coordinate 5,945 downwards.
CCTGGCCGCCGCCTCGCCGGCCGCGGCGAACGAGGACGGCTGGGGCGACACGCCAGGCACCTACACCAACTACTCGTTCCCCGCCGGCGTCACCGAGCTGACCGAGGTGACCTGGGGCAACACCGTCACGACCGACCCGGGCTTCACCTCGTACACGTTCTGGTCCCACCAGTTCGGCTTCAACAAGGGTGACGGCGCCTACATCGGCATGCAGACCAACGGCGGCGAGCCCCAGCTCTTCCTGTTCTCCGTCTGGCAGGTGACCGAGGCCCGCGCGGGCTCGGCCGGGTCCTGGTGCCAAGACTTCGGCGGAGAGGGCGAGGGCATGAGCTGCCGGGCCCGCTTCCCCTGGAAGGCCGGGCACGCGTTCGCCTTCACGGTCGCCTACGAGGGCGACGGCTGGTTCGGGGCCACGGTCACCGACACCACCGTCGGCACGTCGTTCAAGCTGGGCAGCATCAGGACGCCGGCGACTGCGATCAAGACGGGCGGCATGGTCGACTGGGTCGAGTACTACGAGTGGAGCATGCCCCGATCCACCTGCCTCGGCCAGCCGTACAGCTCGGCCTTCTTCGCCCTGCCGCAGGGCGTCACTCCCGCCGGAGCCAAGGTCACCGGGACCGTCAGCCGCCTGTCGAACAACGGCGACTGCTCAAACGTGCGTACTCAGACGGCCCCCGGCGGGAGCGTGCAGACCCTGGGAATCGGAAACTCCGTACGCGGCGCCGTCACCAACGCGGCGGGACTCTGTCTGGACAGCCGGGGTGTCGACGCCGACCAGCTCGAGTGGGCCGACGACGAGACCCTGGCCAGGACCGAGAACGCCCAGTCCGTCGTGGACACCTGCCACCAGGCGACGGACCAGGGCTGGGTGCTCGGGGCCGACTCCACACTCCGTCTGATCAACGACTTCTGCCTGACCGGCGGCTCCTCGGTGACGATCACGACCTGCGGCGACGAGCCGGGTGCCGCCAGGCGGTGGAGCGCGGAGGCGGACGGCACCCTCCGCAACGTCGCGACCGGGCTGTGCCTCACCGTGCCTCCGGGCAACGGCCAAGCCGGGCGCGCGGTCGAGCTGGAGACCTGCCACGGCACGCGCAACCAGCAATGGACTCTGCCCACGACCTCCTGACCCAAGGCGAGGACGATTCCGAAGAACCCGCCGGGCCGTTCGCCCGGCGGGACGACCTCGGGCGGCGCGTGGGGCTACCGAACTGAGCCGGAACCTGACCCACCGAGCGGACAGTAGACAGATGTGGATATGTCGATGCGTGCCCGCATACGTGATGGGGACAAGGCGGCGTTCGGCGAGCTCTTCGACGACTGCGCGAAATCCGTCTACAACCATGCCTTCCGCCTGACCGCCAACTGGTCCACGGCCGAGGACGTGATGGCGCTGACGTTCCTGGAAGCCTGGCGATTAAGGAGTCGGATCGACCCCGAGGGCGGCTCGCTGCGGCCCTGGCTGCTCGGCATCGCCACCAACGTGGCACGCAACGTGCGCAGGGCCGCCCGCAGGCACGATGACGCCCTGGTCCGGCTGCCCAGGGGCGAAGAGGTGCCGGACTTCGCCGACGAGGTCGTGGGCCGCATCGACGACGCCGAGCGCTTGGCGGCGGTGCGGCAGGCGTACGGGCGGCTGCGCCGGCAGGAGCAGGACGTGTTCGCGTTGTGCGTCTGGGCCGGGCTCGACTATGCCCAGGCGGCCGAGGCACTCGGCGTCCCGGTGGGCACCGTGAAGTCCCGGCTGTCGCGGGCCAGGAAGAAACTCGCCATGGAACCACCCTCGGCGAACCGACAGGTAGTAGGTGACCTCGGCCCCGAGAAGAAGGAGGAGATCCGATGAACTGGCCGACCGAACGCGATCTTCCCGAGGGCCGTCACCGACTGCTCAAGGAGTTCGTGATGACCGAGATCGATCGCAAGCCCAGGCGGAAGCGCCTCGCCGTCCTGGCCCCCGTCGCGGGTCTGGCGGCCGCCGCCGGGGTGGCCGTGCCGCTGCTGTTCGGCGGCCCCCCCGCATACGCCGTCACCAAGGGCGCCGACGGCCTCATCCACATCGGCATTCGAGAGGCCAAGGACCCGGACAAGCTCCAGGCGGACCTGCGCGCCATGGGGGCGCACGTCGTGGTGAACTACATCCCCTACGGCAAGAAGTGCAGCCCGCAGCCCCGCAGCAGCCACTTCCTCAGTGACGAGGAGGCGCGGCTGTCGGTGTTCCCGCCGCCGGCGGATGCCCGCCCCGGCTTCGTCATCGACCCGAGCGTGATCGGGCCGGGCCAGACGGGCGTGCTGGAGTTCAGCGTCTCGGAGAACGACCGTGGGGGCATCGTGGCGGGCATCTGGGCGCGCGTCGGCGAGGGACCGATCGCCGACTGCACGCTGGTGGACACCACGGACGCCCCCCTCTCGCACTGACCCTCCGGCAGGGACCGGGAGCACTCGCCGTAACGAAGCCCGTCGCGCACGAACCGCGCGGCGGGCTTTGCCATGCGAGAAGTGAGTGCTCCAGGGTTGGAAACGCCGTTCTAACTGTGTAACACTGTTGCAAGGTTAGTACATGGTTGGTCGAGGAAGACATCAGCACAACGAAATCAACGCGGCCTTCAAGACGGTCCGCAAGATCCAGTCGTTGACCGTGGTGGAAAGCCACAACGGGCATCGCTGGGGGTGGATCGAATGCGTTTGCGGGGTCAAACGGCAGTCGATCTGGTGCACGCCGCGCAACCCGGGCACCCATGCGAAAGAGCCTCTCGAATGGGCTAAGGAGCACGAGACATGCAGTACGAGCGAGGAGATCTCATGACTACTTGGGACTTCCGCGTCACTCTAAACCGAGAGCCCTCCGACGAGGAGATGGACGCTCTGTTCGAGGCCGGTTTGGATGACTGCACGATATCGGGAGGCAAAGACGGAAGCACGTACGTCTCGTGCCACCGCGAGGGGGAGAGCCTGCTGGAGGCCATCGCTTCCGTGCTCATCGAGATCAGGACGGTCCCGGGGCTGTGGGTGGTCGCCGTCGGGCAGGGCGACGGGGTGACGCTGGGTGACGCGGCCCGCCGGCATGGCGGGCGCACGCAGGCCAGCCTGCGACAGCTCTCCGCGGGGCAGCGCGGTCCTGGCGGCTTCCCTGCTCCCCTCATCGAAGCCGACAACATCAGCATCTACTCGTGGGCCGAGATAGCCGAATGGCTTCGCACCCGTATGGGGGACGACATCCCGCCGGAAAGCCCGGACATCGCGCTGGCGGATGCGCTCGTCAGGCTCAGCTGCCGGGCCCGGGCAGCGCATCGGGAGGACGGGCTTCGCCACCTGTTCGAAGCCGTCGCCTGACCCGGACCCTCAGCTCTCACCCCTCGACATCAACCAGCCCCCACGCGGAGGCGCCCGCCGCTTCGGGCGGGCGCCTCTGGGGAAACGTCAGCGTTCGGCTTCCTTGTGCTCGCGGTCCAGGTCGGGGAACGGGGACGGCTCCTGGACGCCCTTGGTGAGCTGGCGCGGCCCTCCGGGGCCCTCCGCCTCCTGAGCGTCCGCGACCGCCTCGGCGGCCGCCTCCGAGGCCTTGAGCACCTCCTCGTCCATCTGCGAAGTCTCGGGCACCTCGTCCCGCGTAGCCGCCGACCGCGGCAGCGCCTCCGTGAACGCCTTCGAGACGCCCTGCAGCGCCGACGTGACCTCGCTCGGGATCACCCAGAACGTGTTGCCGTCGCCCTGCGCGAGCTGCGGCAGCACCTGCAGATACTGGTACGCCAGCAGCTTCGGGTCGGGGTCGTTGCGGTGGACCGCCTGGAAGACCTGGTCGATGGCGCGCGACTGGCCCTCGGCCTCCAGGATGGCCGCTGCGCGCTGGCCCTCCGCGCGCAGGATACGGCTCTGCTTGTCGCCCTCCGCCGTGAGGATCTGCGACTGCCGCTGGCCCTCGGCGGTGAGGATCGCCGCGCGCTTGTCGCGTTCGGCCCGCATCTGCTTCTCCATCGCGTCCTTGATGGTCTTGGGCGGGTCGATGGCCTTGATCTCGACGCGGTTGACGCGGATGCCCCACTTGCCGGTGGCCTCGTCGAGCACGCCACGTAGCTGGCTGTTGATGGTGTCACGCGAGGTCAGGGTCTTTTCCAGGTCCATGGAGCCGACGACGTTACGCAGCGTGGTGACGGTCAGCTGCTCGACGGCCTGGATGTAGTTGGCGATCTCGTACGCCGCCGCCCGCGGGTCGGTGACCTGGAAGTAGAGGACCGTGTCGATCTCGACGACGAGGTTGTCCTCGGTGATGACGGGCTGCGGGCGGAAGGAGACGACCTGTTCGCGCAGGTCGATCATGGTGTAGACGCGGTCGATGTACGGGATGACGAAGTTGAGACCCGGCTTGAGCGTGCGGTGGTAGCGGCCCAGGCGCTCGACGTTGCGCGCCCGCGCCTGCGGGACGATGCGAACGGCCTTGAGCACGGTGAGCAGGGCGAAAAGTATGACGAGTATTCCGACCAGCAAAAGCGGATCCATGAGTCACTCCCGGGGATAGACGAGGGCTGTCGCCCCTTCGATCTCGATGATGTCGACGGTCGCCCCCGCGGGGATCACCAGCGTCTCGTCGTAGGCACGCGCCGACCACTCCTCGCCCCCGATGCGAACGCGGCCGTCGCGGCCCGTCACCTCTGAGACCACGTAGGCGGGCTTGCCGACCAGTGCTTCCACGCCGAACCGCTGCAGCGGCGGCTGCGTGATGTGGCGCAACGCGATCGGCCTGAGCACCAGCAGGCCGGTCGCGGACGAGACGGCGAAGAACAGCAACTGCAGGGGGACGGGCAACCCGATGGCCGCGGTGGCGGCGGTCAGGAGAGCGGCCGCGCCCAGGAGCCCGAGCGAGGCGGTGAGGGTGAATATCTCAGCCACGCCGAGGACTACCGCGAGGATTATCCAGACGATCCAATCAGCCATGTCCGGCCCTCCTGATGGGACAACGGGCCCGTGTCTGCGAGTAGTTCCCCCCGTCTCTACCGTAATCCCGGAATCATCCCTGCGGCACCCGAGCGTCGGCCAGTGCGCTTCCTTGCCGCCATTTCTCCCACGACAGCTGCCAGAAACCCCATCCGTTGTTCCACTCGAGCTCGCGGTCGGTGCCGATGATCGTGACCGGGTCGCCGCGCAGCGACCCGGCGTAGAACCAGGCCGCCTGGTCGGGCCTGGCGTTGATGCAGCCGTGGCTGACGTTTGCCCGGCCCTGCGCCCACACGTTGTCCTTGGCGTGCACATATTCGCCACTGTTGGAAATGCGCACGGCATGGTCGATCATCATGTCGTAATAGCCGGGCTCCCCTTTGACGCGCCCCGGGGAGATCATGCGGACCGGGTTGCCCTTGTCCATGGTCAGGTGGATGCCGCTGGTCGTGGTGTATTCGGGGGTGGTGGCCACGCCCGCGCTGATGGCCATCTGCTGCACGATCTCGCCGTCGCGGCGGACGACCATCTGGTGGGTCCTGGTGTCGATCGCGCTGGTCTGCGCGCGGCCGACGGTGAAGGCGAAGGTGGAGTCGGTCGCGCCGTAGAGGCCCGCGCCCGCGCGCACGCCGGCCAGGTGCGCGGTGACCGTGACCTGCTGGTGCGGGGCCCAGAACCGGCGGGTGCGGTAGATCACCTGGGTGTCGCTGGTCCACCGCCAGGCGCCCTCGACCGGGCTCTCCGCCTTGACCTCCAGCGCCCGCTCGACGGCCGCCTTGTCCTCTATCGGGGTGTCGAAGTCGATGATGATGGGCATGCCGGTGCCGACCGTCTCGCCCGGCAGCGGCGTCGTCGAGGCCACCTGGAAGCTGCGCGCGGCCGACCGGGTGCGGAAGCGCCCCATCGCCACGGTGGCCGGCGCCGTCGTTCGGTGGCATCAACCTGGAGGACATCAGTGCCCCGCGCTGCTTCGAGGTCGAAGACCGCCTTCGTGAGCGGCTCGACATCCCCGT
>NZ_JBFAMX010000290.1:0-11986 GCF_040659615.1 Nonomuraea sp. NPDC049784 | reverse complement strand
ACGGCCACGACCGCGGCCAGAAGGTGATCGCCACGGCCTTCGCCGACCTGGGCTTCGACGTGGACGTCGGCCCGCTGTTCCAGACGCCGGAGGAGGTCGCCAGGCAGGCGGTCGAGGCCGACGTGCACATCGTGGGCGTGTCGTCGCTGGCCGCCGGGCACCTCACGCTGGTGCCCGCGCTACGCCGGGCGCTGGCCGACCTCGACGCCGGCGACATCATGATCGTGGTCGGCGGCGTCATCCCGCCCGGCGACCACGACGAGCTGCGGGCCGCGGGCGCCGCCGCGATCTTCCCGCCGGGCACGGTGATCGCCGACGCCGCCCTCGACCTGCTGGACCAGCTGCGGAACCGTCAGTAAGTCCCGCTCTGGCACATCGTGACGGAGATCGTCCGCTGGGTGATGATCGGCGAGGTGATCCGGAGCGTGACCCGGTGGACGCCCCCTTCGCTCCTGAGGTTCTGCGGCGAGGCGAGGTAGCGCTGGCCGTTCTCCGAGATGACCGCCGACGAGCGGCCCACCTGCGCGCGGTCGATGTACCACGTGTACCTGAAGTTCAGCGGCTGGCCGGTGCGCTGCACCAGCGCCTGGAGCGTCACCTCGCCTCCAGACCAGCAGTCGCCGTTCCTGGTGCCGCCCGCGCGGACGTACACGAGACTGAGCTGCCCGTCCGTGACGGATGTGGTGTCGTCGGTCGGCACCGAGCTCGGGGTGCCGTCGCTCTGCGGGCTCGGGCCCGGGGTACGCGACCGCTTCGGCCGCCGCGACGGCGTTGAGGCGGCGGCCTCAGAGGTCGATGGCGCGCTGCTCACGACCGAGACGTTCTTGGGAGTGGGGGTCGTGGGGGTGAGCCACATGATGGCGGCGGCCAGCGCCAGCACGGAGACGCCGGAGACGCCGGCGATGAGCACGATCTTTATTCGCCGCCGTCCGGACCGACGCGGCGGCGCGGGCGCCCTGGGCGGTGCCTCGGCCGGCGCTTCGCTCGGCGCGAGGAGGCCGACCAGCGCCGAGTGCTGGGCCATGGCCGGCTCGGGCACCGGCTGCTCACCAGTCGCCGACCGCTCGACGGGAGCGGTGAGCCCGAACTCCGCCGGAGCCGGCGCCTCGATCGGAGCACCGAGCGGGAACGTCGCCGGACCCTGGCCGTGATACCCCGCCGGGTCCTGACCGTAGCGCCCGACCGGTTCTTGGGCGTAGCGCTCGACCGGCTCCTGGCCGTAGTGCGCAGCCGGTTCTTGGCCGTAGTGCGCGGCCGGGCTGGGCTGCGGGGCGGTGGGCTGGGCCGGGCTCTGGCGCGGCGGGAAGCGCCGCGGTAGGTCGGCGCCCGGAGCCTGGGCGCGACCCCGGCGCGGCGGCGTGTCCTGCTCGAGGGCCGGCTCAGGCGTCTGGTGCCAGGCCGCCGCGGGCTGGTCAAGGGTCTCGTACGAGGCCGGGGACTGGTCGGAGGCCTGGTGCGGGACCGGAGCCTGGTCGGAGGTCTGGTACGGGACCGGGGTCTGGTGGGAGGCCGGACTCTGGGGCGAGGCGGCAGGCTGGCGCGAGGGCGCGGTCAGCCGGAGCAGCACGTCGCGAATCGCGGGACGGGCGCCAGGATCCTTGGCCAGGCAGGCCTGCATGATCTCGCGCACCACTCCCCGCAGCTCGCCCAGCTGGGGCTCGTCGTTCAGGATGCGGTTGATCATCGCGGGCAGCGAGTCGTCGCCGAACGGCGGCACCCCCGTGGCCGCGAAGACCATCACCGACGCCCACGCGAACACGTCGGCCGGGGCCCCCACAGCCTTCCCGGCGAGCTGCTCGGGCGCCATGTACGCGGGCGTGCCGACGAAGGTGCCGGTCGCCTTCATGCCGGTGCCGAGCGCCCCGGCGATGCCGAAGTCCACGACCTGCGGCCCGTCGGGCCCGAGCAGGACGTTCGACGGCTTGAAGTCCCCGTGGACGACGCCGGCCTGGTGGATGGCGTCCAGTGCGGTCGCGGTGGACACGGCGAGCCGCTGCAGCTCCGCCCCGCCTTGCCGGCCCACCTGCTGGAGCGAGGGTCCGTCCACGTACTCGGACACGATGTACGGCCCGCCGCTGGTCGAGGCGTCGAGCACCTGCGCGAGGCAGAACGGCTCGACCTTGCGCGCGGCGGCGATCTCCCTGGCGAGGCGGTCGTCCCCGGCGAGTCCCTCGCGCAGCACCTTGACGGCGACGGGGGTGCCGTTGCGGGCCTGGCCGAGATAGACGACACCATGGCCGCCCGCGCCGAGCCGACCGACCAGCCGGTAGGGTCCCACCGTTGCCGGGTCGCCCTCGCGGAGGGGTTCGACGTTGGGCATGAGGGGAGTGACTCCTGTGACGGCTGAGGTTAGAACTCCAGCACCCTACTGGCAAAAGTCAAGACTTGTCAGAGCTTAGGCTGATCAACTGGGAAGAAAAGGAGTAAGTCGGGTGCATTCGCTGGAGGACTACGCCCAAGGCGTACGGGCCGGGTCCCGTACGTGGATCGCCCGCGCGATCACGGTGGTGGAGTCGACCAGGCCCGACCACATCGCGCTGGCGCAGCGACTGCTCGTCGAACTCACCCCGTTGTCCGGCCACGCGTGCAGAGTGGGCATCTCCGGCGTGCCCGGCGTGGGGAAGTCCACGTTCATCGACTCCCTCGGGACGATGCTGACCGCGCGCGGCCACAAGGTGGCCGTGCTGGCCGTGGACCCCTCATCCACCAGGACGGGCGGCAGCATCCTCGGCGACAAGACCCGCATGGCCCGCCTGTCGGCCGACCCCGCCGCCTTCATCCGCCCCTCGCCGACCTCCGGCACGCTCGGCGGCGTCGCCAAGGCGACCAGGGAGGCCATGGTCGTGGTGGAGGCGGCCGGCTTCGACGTCGTCCTGGTCGAGACCGTCGGCGTGGGCCAGTCGGAGACCGCGGTGGCCGACATGGTGGACACGTTCCTGCTGCTCACGCTGGCCCGCACCGGCGACCAGCTCCAGGGGATCAAGAAGGGCGTGCTGGAGCTGGCCGACGTCATCGCGGTCAACAAGGCCGACGGCGAGTACGAGCTGCCGGCCAGGAAGGCCGCGCGGGAGCTCGCGGGTGCGCTGCGCATGCTCCGCTCCGATTCGGTCCCGCCGCCGGTGCTCACGTGCAGCGGGCTCACCGGCGACGGGCTGGAGAAGCTCTGGCGGCACGTGCTGGTCCACCAGGACTCGCTCGACCTGGCCGCCAAGCGCCGCCGCCAGCAGGTGGGCTGGACGTGGACCCTGGTACGGGACCGGCTGCTGTCCGAGCTCCGCAACGACCCCGAGGTGGCGGCGATCACCGCGGAGGTGGAACGGGAGGTCCTCGCGGGCGAGCTGACCCCCTCGCTCGCGGCCGACCGGCTCCTGTCCGCCTTCAAACGCCCCTGAGGCGGCGCCGGGCGAGCCAACGGTCCACCCCGACGTCTATCCCAAATCGTGGGATTGCTCTTAGAGTCGGGCTCAGACACCGTCCAGGAGGCCAGGCATGTCCAGCATTCCGTCCCTGCTGCGAGACCGGATCACGGCGACCCCCGACGCCGAGGCGTACCGAACTCCCTCGGACGGCGGCTGGACCTCGCTGACATGGCGGGAGGTGGGCGAGCAGGTGCGCGGGCTGGCTCTGGGCCTGGCCGGACTGGGCTCCGGGCCCGGAAAGCGCGTGTCGATCCTCTGCTCGACCCGGCTCGAATGGATCCTGGCCGACCTGGCGGTGCTGGCCACGGGGGCGGCCACGACCACGATCTACCCGTCCAACACGGCCGCCGAGGCGGCGTTCGTCATCACCGACTCCGGCAGCACGATCGTGATCGCCGAGAACGACGACCAGGTCGCCAAGCTCAGATCCGTCCAGAAGGAGCTGCCCGACGTCACCCACGTGGTGGTCATCGACGGCACGCCGAGCGACGACGGCTGGGTGGTCAGGCTCGACTCTCTCCACGGCGACGGCGACGGCGACTACGACGGCATGGTGGACGCCATCGCCCCGGACGACCTGGCCACGCTCATCTACACCTCCGGCACCACCGGCCGCCCCAAGGGTGTCGAGCTGACCCATGACAACTGGCTCCATGCCGTGGGCGGCGTGCGCCGGCTGAACCTGCTCTCCGGGGCCGACCTGCACTTCCTGTGGTTGCCGCTGTCGCACTCGTTCGGCAAGCTGCTGGAGGTCATCATGATCGACATCGGCGTGCCGACCGCGATCGACGGCCGCCTCGACAAGATCGCCGAGAACCTGGGCGTGCTCCAGCCGACGTTCATGGCCGCCGCGCCGCGCATCTTCGAGAAGATCCACAATACCGTGGTGGCCACCGTGCGGCGCGAGGGCGGCGTCAAGCTGCGCATCTTCAACGGGGCGCGGCAGACAGGCATCAGGGTCAGCCGCGCCCGCCAGCGCGAGGCGCCCATCCCGCTCACCACCAGGGTCGAGTACGCCCTGGCCGACCGTCTGGTCTTCGCCAAGCTCCGCGACCGGTTCGGCGGCCGGATCCGCTTCTTCATCTCCGGCGCCGCCCCGCTGTCCATGGACATCGCCGAGTTCTTCGACGCGGCGGGGCTGACGATCCTCGAGGGGTACGGCCTCACGGAGTCCTCGGCGGGCAGCTTCCTCAACCTGCCGGAGTCGGTGAAGTTCGGGACGGTCGGGCCGCCGCTGCCGGGCACCGAGGTCCGCATCGCCGACGACGGCGAGATCCTCATCGGCGGTCGCGGCATCATGCGCGGCTACCACGGGCTGCCGGAAGAGACGGCCGGCGCGCTGGAGGACGGCTGGCTGCACACGGGCGACATCGGCGAGCTCGACTCCGCCGGCCGGCTGCGCATCACCGACCGGAAGAAGGAGCTGATCAAGACCTCGGGCGGCAAGTACGTCGCGCCGACGTACCTGGAGGGCCGGATCAAGGCGGCCTGCCCGTACGCCTCGCACGTGTTCGTGCACGGCGACCGGCGCAACTACGTCACGGCGCTGATCACGCTCGACATGGACGTGGCCGGGCCGTGGGCGCGGTCCGAGTCGCTGCCGGAGGACCCGGAGAAGCTGCGCGAGCACCCGCGCATGCGCGAGGAGGTCCAGAGGGCCATCGACCAGGTCAACGCGGACCAGGCGAGCTACGCCACGGTCAAGAAGTTCGCGATCCTGGCCGAGGACTTCACGGTGGAGACGGGCGAGCTGACGGCCAGCCTCAAGATCAAGCGCAAGGCGGTCGAGGAGCGCCACGGCCAAACGCTCGACGCCTTCTACGAGGCGTAGGGTTCCGGGGGTGATCTCCCACCTCCCGGTGCGCCCGAGGCATTGCGACGCGCAGGCCATGATGCACGCCGCCCGGTACTACGAGTACTTCGAGGACGCCTTCCTCGACTGGCTCGGCGCCAGGGGCGGCTACGACAGGCTCCGGCGGGAGGGCGCCGACCTGGTGGTCAAGGCGAGCGGGTGCGAGCACCACGCCCCGGCCCGGCTCGGCGACGTGCTGGCCGTGGAGAGCGCGCCGGCCAGGGTCGGCACGACCTCGATCACGATGACGTTCACGATGCGGAGCGGGGGCCAGCTGGTGGCCGTCGGCACGATCACGTACGTGTGCGTGCGCGACGGCCGGGCCGCCCCGCTCCCTAACCTGCTTAGAGGATTCGCTTAGCCCCGGGCAGCGACCGCACCAGGTACGCCAGCGCCCAGCACAGCGGCAGCGCCACGGCCGCCATGATCGCGAACTTGACGATCGCGATCGCGTCGAGCCAGCGCAGCCCGTAGCCGACGGCGACGAGCACGAGCGGGTGGATGATGTAGACGGTGAAGGCGTGGTCGGACAGGAAACGGCCACGCGGCCCCTGCTCGGCGAACCGCTCCCTGAAGAGCACCGACAGCCCGATGATCAGGCTGACCGCGAAGGCCGACTCCCAGGCCGCCGTCAGCGCAGAGGCCACCGCGCCGCTCGTCATGAACGCGGGCGGCAGCAGCACGGCGCTCGACACGCCCGCCGCCACGAGCCCCAGCCGCCCGGCCCGCGCGGGCAGGGTCTCGAACCAGCCGCGCCGGAAGGCCACGCATCCTAGCGCGAACATGGCGACGTACTGCGGCAGGAAGTTCGGCGTCGGCAGCCCGAGCACCGGCACGTAGCTGCCGGTCCGCACCGGGATCCGCCACAGGAACGTGACCACCGCCAGCCCCAGGACGAACAGCACGATCGACCTGAACCGGAGCGGGGCGGGACGCGAGTCGAGCGGCGCCCGCCGGGACCGCCACAGCGCGTACACCAGGGCGAAGACGATCAGCACCTCGGCGAACCACATCGGCCCCGGGTCCCACGAGGCCAGATAGAACCGCCAGTACGGGACGCCGTCGAGCTTCGCGTAGTCGCCGAAGTTCACCAGGGGCCGGAGCAGGATCAGGAAGGCGAGCAGCGGGATGCCCAGCCGCACCAGCCGGTCCCGTATGAAGGCGCGGCTGCCCTTGCGGTCGTAGGAGCGGGGGGTGAAGAAGCCGGAGATCAGGAAGAAGAACCCCATGAAGAACGCCTGGTTGAACGTCACTAAGAGGTCGAGCAGGATCCCCGACGGGTCCTTGGCGGGCTCGGTGTAGTACCACAGGGGGATGTTCCCGTACGTGATCGCCACGTGGTGGACGACGACCAGCACGGTCAGCACGGTCCGGAGGTTGTCGATCGAGTGGAGCCTGGTTCTCGGCTCGGTCTTCACTTGCTGCATGCCCTTTCGAAGAGGTCGGCCAGCTCGCGTGCGTGTGCCTCGAGGTCGTGCTCGGGATAGGCGGCCCAGTAGCCGAACATGCTGTCCATGGCGGCGGACACCGTCACGGCCATGACGCGGAGGTCGAAGTCCCTGAACTCGCCGGTGCGCTGCCCGAGGCGGAAGACGCTCTCCAGCGCCTGGTAGATCTCCTCGCTGGTCTGGACGCCGTAGCGGGGTTTGCCTTCGGCGGTGCGCAGGTTGTTGAAGATCTCCCCGAGCGCCGTGATCTGCGCCCGGTGCTCGCGCATGTGCGCGGCGTTGGCGATGAAGTACGTCCTCAGCAGCTCACCGGCCTCTTCCAGGCCCTCCATCTCGGCGAGGACATGGTCGGCGGCCTGCGTGTAGACGCGGGTGACCACCTCCTCCATCAGCTCCTCCTTGCCGGCGAAGTGGTAGGAGATGACGCCCTTGCTGATGCCCGCGTGCTTGGCGATGCGGGCCAGCGACGCCTGGGCGAACCCGACCTCCGCGATCACCTCCACGGCCGACGCCACGATCTGGGCTCGTCGGGCCTCCTCGATGAACGAGCGCGGCTTCTGGCCGGTCGGCTCAATTTCTGACCGCATGGCCAAAATTTAGCACAGACGGCCAGGGGCGTGCATGCCTCAGGCTCGGGGTGCCGTGCACCGCGTCGCCTCCCGCCGCAGGCGCGACGCCCGCTGGTCCGTGCCGACGCGGCCCCGTGCTCAGGAAACGGCCGAAGGCGTCGTGAGCCGGGACAACGTGGGGTCCAGAAATACGCGGAAGAAGAGACGTACCCCCGGGGGTGAAATATCCACTCCGCGCCGCAGGCGCTCGAGGATTGACGTTCGTGATCCATGTCACGATGGCGCGGCAACCGACAGGGAGAGGGCGCGTATGTCTGCGGAGCTGATGCTGCCCGAGTGCGGCCGGCTGCTGGCCGAGCACGGCATGGCCTGGGGAGAGCCGACGATCCCTTATGTGAAGTTCTTCGCCCGGCGCAGGGTCCTCCCGGCCGCGCTGTTCGACCGGTTCTGGGAGCTGGTCGTCAAGGCGGTGGCCGAGCTGCATCCGGGCGAGCCGATGCACGGGATCGGGGCCTGCCTGGCCGGGCCCGACTACGACCGGGTGCTGCGCGACACTCTCGGCGGCGAACTGCCTCCGCACCTCGCCGCCGTACGCGTCGGCCCGGACGAGATCCGGCTCGAAGGGGCGCCACGCGGCGAGGAGCGGATGTCGCTGCTCATCGACTCCAGGCGCGACGAGGCCTGCATGGTCAGCGTCGATGACACCCGGCGGCGGATCGATCCCCGCGGCGCCTGGCTGGTAGAGGTGGATCACGGTAGCTCAGTCGTGGTGGACGGCGTGCGCATCCAGCTGGACACCCTCCTGATCCCCACCCAGGCGGCCAGACTGCGGCTGGTGGCGGGGATGCCCTGCCGATGGAGCGTGACGAGCGAGGACGGCAGCGGCTGGTTCCCGTCCGGCACTCCCAACCGGTACGACCACCACGGCCGCCCCTACTTCCACGGCGACGACCTCGTCCTGGAGGTCCCCTGCGTGCCTCTGACGATCACGGCCGCCAGGGGCATGGAGTACGACGAGGCCAGGCTGGAGCTCACCCCGGACCCGGGCGAGGAGCACCTGGTCCAGCTCGCCCCTCAGCGCATCTACGACGCGGCCGCCCGCGGCTGGTACGGCGCCGACATGCACGTACACCTCAACTGGGCGGGAGACCTAGCCGGTGTGCCCGCGGACGTGGCCGCCGCGCAGCACGGCGAGGACCTGCACGTGCTCAACCTCCTGACGGGCGACATCTCCGGCAGGCGCGTCCACGGCCGCGAGGCGCTGGAGGCCTGGACGGACGTGGACCTGCCGTGGTCCGATGCCACGCACGTGGCCAGGATGGGCGTCGAATACCGCAACGACCTGCTCGGCCACATCTACGCGTTCGCGCCCCGCGCCGCTCCGGGCCGCTACCACACCGAGTTCGCCGGCGACGCGGACTGGCCGCCCAACGCCGACGGGCTACGGGAACTGCGCGGACTCGGCGCGCTCGTCGGCTACAGCCACCCCTTCCGCACCCCGGTCTGTGACGGCGACCCGCCCATGCGCACCGTGTCGCCCGTGTGGCGCGACTGCGCCGCCCGAGAGCTGGTCGCCGACGTCGTGCTCGGACTGGTGGACAGCCTGGACGTGCTTGCGCATGCCTCGATCCCTGCCGCGGCGGCGGTGTACCGGCGGCTGATCGGCGCGGGCAACCGGCTCGCCGTCACCGCGGGCACGGACGCGATGATCTCCTTCACCCGCTCCGGCGACCAGTCGAACCCGCCCGGCTGGGCCCGCGTCTACGCGCAGATCGAGGGCGAGCTGACCGCCAGATCGTTCGCCGCGGCCGTGCGCGCGGGCCGCACCTTCGCCACCACCGGACCCTGGCTGGAGCTGTCCGTGGACGGCCACGGCCCCGGCCACGTCATCCAGGCGCGTAAGGGCCGGCGCATCCGGGTCACGGCCGGGGCCATCGGCCCGGAGGTTGCCGCGGTACGCATCCGCACCGCGGAGGGCGTGCAGGCCGGCGCGGAGCGACTGCCGGCCGGCTCCGGCCGGGCCTCCGGCGAGCCGCTGACCGTGACGGCCGACATCCTGGTGGACGCGCCGACGTACGTGGTGGCCGAGGTCCTGTGCGACCCGCACCCGCGCACTCTGACCACCACCGGGTACGCCCTGACCAGCCCCGTCTACGTGAACGTGGACGGCAAGCACGTCGCCAGGCAGGAGGACGTGCGGTGGTGCCTGGAGTGGCTGGACCTGCTGGAGGACCTGATCAAGCGGCACTGCCGCCTGGCCGCCCCGTACCAGATCGGCGACCACGTGTCGCTGCTCGAGCAGGCCAGGGCGGTCTACCTGGCGCGGCTGACCTGAGGCGGACGGCCCCTCCGCGGTTTCCCCGTCGTCATCCGGCCCCGCCGGCGCAGCGCTCGCGCGGCCGGACGGTGGCGACGAGCCCGGAGGTGCGCACCTCCCACGCGCCGCAGGCGCACCTCAGGTAGGAGACCGTCCCCTCTGAGGTGCGGTGGGAGGAGACGACGGCCAGGGCCAGCGGATCGTGGAGATGTCTGGAGTGCATGATTCCAATCTGATGTAATGCCCTTATGCATTTCAACGCTTACGGCGGCAACGGGGCGGCCCTCGCGGCGGCCCTGGTGAACGCGACCGACTTCAGCCCTGAGGAGGTCGAGGCGATGCTGACCGAGCACCGCCTGCTCCGCGCCGTCGTCACGGCCGGACAGGCCGAGGAGCTGCGCGAGTGGGCGGGCCGGCTCGCGCCCGTGTTCGGGGAGCGCGACCAGGACACGCAGATCAAGCTGATCAACGACCTGCTCGACGTCACCGCGTCCAAGCCGTACGTCAGCGCGCACGACGGCCGCGAGCCGCACCTGCACTTCTTCGACCCGCACGCCGACGTCGTGTCCAGGGCGAAGGACACCACGGCGGGCGGGCTGGCCATGGCCATGTCGTTCGCGGGCGGGCATCGCCTGGGGAGGTGTGACCGCGACGGGTGCGAGGTCGTCTTTGTGGACACCTCGCGTAACGGGCGGCGCCGGTTCTGCTCGCCGGCCTGCGCGAACAGGGTCAATGTGGCGGCGCACCGGGCCAGGAGCCTTGCCAGGTGATCCTCGCGTCGCATAGTCTTTCTCGCGTCTTGTAGCCGAGCCCCGGGGGCAGTTGACGTGAGGATCTGAGGTCGCGGGCACCGCGCCGTTTCCGCCCTGTCATGGGCGATGCGCGCACACCTGGACCTCTGGCGACCTCTTCGCCCCTCCTTTCCTCGTGCTGCGTGCATATGCGGTGATTCCCGCCAAGTCACGAAATTTCGACGTTTGTGACGGGAGCCGCCTTATGTCTTTTTCCATTGTTGTAGATCACGTGTCCTTCGCCTGGCCTGACGGCACCGGCGTGCTCGACGGGCTCGATGCCGCGTTCCCCGCGGGACGTACCGGGCTCATCGGGGTCAACGGGTCGGGCAAGTCCACCCTGCTGAAGATCATCGCGCGGGAGCTGGCCCCTCGGTCCGGGTCCGTTTCCGTGTCGGGGGAGGTGGGGTACCTGCCGCAGAACGTCCCGCTGGGCGCCGGCCGTACCGTGTCGGACCTGCTGGAGATCAGCGGGACGCGGGCGGCGCTGCACGCCATCGAGAGCGGCGACGTGGCTGAGGAGCACTTCGCCGCGGTCGGCGACGACTGGGACGTCGAGGAGCGCGCCAGGGCCGAGCTCGACCGGCTCGGGCTCGGCCACATCGGGCTGGACCGCACGGTCGGCACACTGTCGGGCGGCGAGACCATCATGGTCGCGCTGGCCGCCCAGTTGCTGAAGCGGCCCGAGGTGCTGCTGCTCGACGAGCCCACCAACAACCTCGACCTGGACGCGCGCGAACGGCTCTACGCCGCGGTCGCCGCCTGGTCGGGGGTGCTGCTGGTGGTCAGCCACGACCGCGCGCTGCTGGAGCTGATGGACCAGATCGCCGAGCTGCGCGAGGGCGTCGTACGCATGTACGGGGGCAACCTGAGCGCCTACGAGGAGCAGGTCGGCGGCGAGCAGGAGGCCGCCATGCGGATGGTACGGAACGCGGAAGGGGAGATCCGGCGGCAGCAGCGCGAGCTCATCGAGGCCCGCACCCGGATCGACCGGAACCTGCGCACCGGGCGGAAGGCGTTCGAGAACAAGAAGGTGCCGAAGATCGTCGCCAACGGGCTCAAGCGGAAGGCCCAGGTGACCGCCGGCAAGCAGCGCAACCTGGCCATCGAGAAGCTGGAGGAGGCGCGTGAGCGGCTGACGGAGGCCGAGCTGTCGGTGCGGGACGACGCGGAGATCCGCATCCAGCTGCCCGGCACCGAGGTCCCGGCCGGCCGCACGGTCCTCACCCTTCCGCTCCCGCCACCCCCTGCCCACGCCACCGGCTCGCCCTCCTCCGGCTCCGCCGCCCATGATCCGGCCCCCGCCCCGGGCGGCGCGCCGATCGCGCTTGACACGGCGGGGTCACGAGGCACGGCGGCGCCGGGCAGTGCCCCGTACGCCCCGGGTGGCGAATCATGGCGCCCGGCGGACTCGGGCGGTGCGGCGGACTCACGTGGCGCGTCAGAGCCGCATGGCGTGCGTGGCGAGGGCGGCGTGCGTGGCGAGGACGGGGTGCGGGGTGTTGTGCTGGAGACGTTGGTGGTGCGCGGTCCTGAGCGGATCGCGTTGCTCGGCCCGAACGGCTCGGGCAAGACCACGTTGCTCAAGCG
>NZ_JBFAMX010000289.1:0-12207 GCF_040659615.1 Nonomuraea sp. NPDC049784 | reverse complement strand
AGCACATCCCAGCCCGCCAACCGGTGGTAACGCTACAAATCCGTCCGATCACATTGCGACATCACTGGCATGGACTCGCGAAACGCACTCTCAGACGATCGCATCCGTCCTGTGGGGCGTCGTGACGGACGTGTACCCGGTTAATATCGTCTAACGACCTATCGTTTGACGTATTACATAGGAGGCCGTGATGGCGCGCCGTGCCGATCCGCTGGGCTGGGGCAATCCGCCGCTGCTGATCCTGGGAAGCCTCGCCGAAGGGCCCAAGCACGGGTACGCGATCATCAAGGATGTCCAGGAGCAGGCGGGCATCACGCTCGGCCCGGGCACCCTGTATGCCGCCCTGTCCAGGCTCGAGGCTCAGGGCCTGGTCGAGGGGCTGCCGGGGGAGGAGCGGCGCCGCCCGTACCGGATCACTGCGGCAGGGGCGGCGGTGCTGGCCGAGCGTCTGGCCGAGATGTCGCGCTTCGCCACCATCGGACTGAGCCGGCTGTCCGCAGGCGTGGTCCGATGAGCAGCCTGGCGACGCGCGTCGTGCTGGCCTGCTATCCGCCGTGGTTCCGCGAGCGCTATGGGGAGGAGCTCGCGACGCTGGTCGAGGATCTGGGCGGCGGCCCCGGCGTGGTGGTGGATCTCGCGCTGGGCGCCGCACGGGCGTGGTTGCGTCCGGCTCTGGTGGGCGATGAGGAGGCGCGCGTCCGTCGGCGTTTGCAGGCGACGCTGGCCACGACGTGGGTGGCCTGGTGCGTGGGGATCTGGTCGGTGCCGCTGCTGGATCGGTTGCTGCTGGATCCGCCGTCGCCGGGGACGCCGCAGCCGGTGCGCACGCTGGTGGGGCTGTCCGGGTGGTTGGTGGTGGCGGGCTGCGTCGTGGCGGCGGCTGCCGCGGCGCTGCTGGCGCTGCGGGTGCTGGTGCCTACGCGCGATCGTCGCCTGCTGGCGCCGCTGTTGCCTGGCGGGGTCCTGATGGGCGTCGAGGTCGCGGGCGCGTTGCTGCTCGCGCAGCCACACCGGTTGTCGGCGGGCTTTGTGACGGGCGTCCTGGTGTGGGTGATCGGGTTGGGCGCGATGGCGCTCGCGGTCGCCGTGGGGCCGGTCGTCACCTTGTGGCGTGCCCAGCCGCCGGTCGTGGTGATGCGGCGGCCCGTGCTGCTGGCCGGGGTCGTGGCGGTCTTGCTCGGCGCGGTCGCGGTGGTGGACGGCATCGCGGCCACGATGGCCGACCGTACTTTGTTGACACTGGCAGGCGTCGCGGTCGGCGGGGTCGCGGCACTGTGCTCGACGTTGAGCGTCGCCCGGACATTCCGCCACTATTACGTTTGACGCTATACCGTTTCGCGTACTAGCGTGCGTGCGTGATGTTCCCCAGAGCCTTGCGGTGGTGCATGGTGTCCGCGGTGGCCTTCACCGCGTTCATCCTGCCGACCACGCAGTCCCGCGCGGTGCGCGCCTTCAGCCCATGGCAGGACGATCCCTATGACGTCGTGATCTCCTACACCGAACTCCTCGTCCCCGCCCTGGCGCTGGCCATCGCCATCCGTGCCTGGGTACGGCCCGCCTCCGGCGATCTGGTGCGGGGCACTCGGGCCCGGCCCGCCCCGTCGCATGCCGGTCTTGCTGGCGGCGCTGTACGGCGCGGCCGTGAGCGTCCCCGTCACCATCGCCTTCCGGGAGGGGATCGGCTCCCTGCTCGACTACCCGCTCAACACCCTGGGCGACATCAGCCGACTCACCGCCGTTCTGGCTGGCATCGTCGCGCTGGTCACCCTGCTGGTGCAGGCGTTCAGAACCCGCAGGCGCCTCATTTCCCAGATCTTGGTCGCGCTGCCGCTGGCGCTCGTCGTTCTGGTCGTCGGGTACCTCGGCGCGGTGAGCGTACGGCGGGTGCTGCCGCAGGACCTGCCCGAGCCGACCGGAGCGTACGGGGTGGGGCGGATGTTCCGGGAATGGATCGACACCAGCCGCACCGACCCCTTCGCACCAAGGATGGGCCTGCCGCGCGAACTGTCGGTGTGGATCTGGTACCCCGCGCAGCGCGACGTCGGCGGCCCGCGCGCCCCTTACACCCCGGGCCAGTGGGAACGGCAGCACATCCCGACCCCGCTGCCCGGGCTCGGCGAGGGCAGCTTCGCTGCGGTGCGCACCCGAGCGGTCGACGAGGCTGACGCGGCGCCAGGCCGCTTCCCGCTCATTGTCCTGATGCCGGGGATGGGACTCAACGCCCCGGTCTTCAGCACCCTGGCCCAAGACCTGGCCAGCCACGGCTACCTGGTGGCCAGCCTGACACCCACCTACAGCGCCAACGTCAGCGTCCTGCACGGGCGCGTCGTGACCAGCACGCCGTCCGGCAAACCCGACGATTTCGATGAGGCGCACGCCGTCCGACTGCTGGACGTCTGGACGGCCGACGCCCGATTCGTTGCCACCCGCGCCGCCGAACTCGACCGAGACCCTCGCCTGGCCGGGCACGTCGACATCGGCCATCCCCTCTACATCGGGCACTCCTTCGGCGGCGCCACCGCCTTCCAGGCCTGCCGCGATGACCTGTCCTGTGCGGGCGCGGTCGACCTGGACGGAGCCCTGCACGGCAGCGTCGTCCGCGACGGGCTCCGCGCGCCCGCCATGATCCTCGGCGGCGACAACTCCTGCGTCACCGGCATCTGCCAGGCGAGCGACGCCGACAACGTAACCATGCGCGACATGACTCGGAGCCTGGTCGCCGCTAGCACTGATTCGTTCTGGCGTTACGAGATCGCCGGCACCGGCCACTTCAACTTCACCGACTACGCCGTGATCTACCTGGCGGCGCCGATCCGCGCCGTGTTTCCCCTCGAGTCCATTGACGGGGCGCGCGGGCTGCGGATCCAGGACGACTATGTCATCCAGTTCGCCGACCAGGCGCTCCGGCGCCGCGCCTCACCGCTCCTGGCCGGCGCCCACCCCTACCCCGAGGTGCGCGCGCTCCGCTGATTCTTGATCCGTACGTTCCCGAGTTACGGCGCCTGCGCCTTGGCTAGGAAGGGTGTTGGTAAGAAATCCGCCGCGAGCCCTTGAGTTGATTAACGGCACCCGACTTGGCCAAGGGGCACAGCGTCGGCCGCTCTGCCATTCCTCATGTCATCCACCGCGCCGCACAAGATCCGGCGCGGCATTGTGGTGGGGGTTCATCTCGACGCGGTCGAGGAGGTGATCTGAGTCCTCGCTGGCCTCATTGACCGCGGTCAGGGTGAGAAGGAGCAGGGCCGCCATCACGGCGATGATCATTGGGCGTGATCGCGGGCGGGATTCCATCATTCGTCGCACGCGTTCGGGCACATCGAGCCGGTCGTAATGCAGATCAGCCGGATGGGCCGGAGTGTGTGCCTTGTGCCGTGCCAAGGCGGCGCGGGCAAGAGCCCGGGCAACGAGCCGCCGGTCGTTGACCGCATGTGCGGCCTGTTCATCAGCCCAGCGTTCGGTAGCGAAGTCCACGGCCGGGCCCAGTGGCCACAGAATCGGATTGAGCGCGCATGCTACGGCGGCGAGTGCTCGGTGAAGGTGGTGCCGGTGGCGGAGATGGGCTTGTTCGTGCGCGATCAGCGCTCGTTGTTCTTGTGCGGACAGGGCCCGAAGCATTCCGGTGGACACCACGATCCGTCCTCGCTTACGCGGGTAAGGGACCGTGAAGGCTTCGAGGCCGGTGTCGTCGACGATGACGAGTTCGCCCTGGCCGGCTTCGAGATTGCTGAGTGCTCTTCGGGCACGGAGCGATCGGCGTATGAGCGTGGTGACCGTTTCGATCAGCAGGCATAGGACGAGGATCAATGCGGTCAGGGCGATGACGGCGACCGAGTCGGGTACCGGGTTATGGATTTCCCAGGCTTGTGCGGACCATGGACCGATGGCGGCCACTGCGGGGATTTCCACGATGATGGTCCAGGCGAGTAGGGCAAGGGTGAGCGTGGTGCTCGCGGCTACGACGGTGCCCGCCACGACGAGGAGCCAGGTCGCCGTCGCCGGATGAAGCCGCCGGGCCAGCCACGGCGCGCCGGCTGCGAGTAGGACGGCGGAGAGCAGCGGCAGGTAGACGACGATACGCACGTTAGGTCTCGCTTTCGGAATGGGCCGCCTGCTGCAGCAGCTGCTGGAGGATGTTCTCGTCTTCGTCCGAGAGCTCCTCCACGAAGTGCGCCAGGACGCTTGCCTTGTTGCTACCCTCATCGAGCACTTTGCGCATCTGCAACGCGCGGCGGGCATCTTCGTCCCGGATGAAGGAGTAGGCGAACGCGCGGCCCTGCCGCACTCGCGTGAGTGATCCCTTCTCGTACAGCCTCGCTAGGACCGTCATCACGGTGGTGTAGGCGAGCGAATCATCGAGCAGCTCGGCGACCTCGGCTGGTGTGAGGGGATGGTCGCCGGCGGCCATGATCGCGAGGATTTGTGCCTCCAGTGCTCCGCGGTCGCGGCGCTTGGGGGATCGATCGGCCATAGCGAGCCTTTCTGCTGCAGGGTGTTCGGTTGCTGACTGTGATGGAAGGCACACTATGGGCTCACTTCCGCTCAAGGGGGCTCCACGCCGATGGTGGCGGGTTGTGGGCGACCGGCCGCTGCTGGCTTCGATGGCGCGTTGCTGGTGAAGCGTTGCGCGACTACTACATAACTGATAGTAGTTGAGCGAGTGCGGAGCGTTTCCGATTGCTGAGGGGCTCCGTTCCAAGTGGGGGCATTCGGGGGGATAAATGGTGATCGAAACGCCGGGGCAACGCATCATGCGAACCCTAAGGCGATATTCGCGAACAAGGATCGGGGCGCTGCGGGCGGCGCGGCACGTGGCCACGTGGAGAGTCGCGACGGCCGAGTACCGCAGTTGTGCGTCGCCGAGCGTATCCGCTACCAGAAACCGTCCGCAGGCATGACGGCAACGACGTCCACGCCGATGGATACGATCGGACAGCTGCAGAGCATACGTCCCGACTTGGTCGCCCCCTTCACCGCCGCGTTGACGGGGGCGCGGGTGGCCGTGCTGGGACGGCTGTGGGGGGCGCTTGCCCGTGAGCCGGTCCCGGCAATCGCCCAGCGGCGATGCGCCGGCGATGCGCTGGTGGTCACGCTGGCGGCCGGTGGCCGACTGGAGGGGTCGGCGGCGTGCGCCGAGCGGTTCGCCCAGGCGCCCACCGATTTCACGGTGATCGGTCCCCAGGGGCCAATCACCGATCCGGTGGCGCTGCTCGCGGCGCTTGGGATCGACACGACCGCCGTGCGGGTGCTCGCGGCCGAACTGGGCAACAGCGTGACCAATCTGGCTCTGGCGCGCGCTGCGGCCGGCGGCGAACCTCGCCTGATCCGCGACTCTGCCGATGCCGAGCAGTCGGTTATTGACGGTCACCCCCAGCACCCGTGCTGCCGCACGCGCACCGGACTGTCGGTGGCAGAGGTGCTGGCCTACGCACCCGAGCACCGTCCGATGGTCGATATGGCGCTGCTGGCCGTGCCCTCCCGGTGCTGGGTGGGCAGTGGCAGGTGGCCGCAGGAACTGCGCGACGGTGCGGGTGTGCTGGTGCCGGTGCATCCGTGGCAGCGTGACCACGTATTGCCGGGCCATCGGGACCTGGTGGTGGCCGAGGAGACGATCTCAGCTCGGCCGCTGCTGTCCCTGCGCACCCTGGCCCCGGTCGACGTTCTACCGGGCCGCCATGTCAAGACGGCTTTGGACGTGCAGGTCACCAACTATCGGCGCACCATCTCACCGGCCGAGGTGGCCGACGGGCCGGCCCTTTCCGATCTGGTCTGCGCGGTGGTGGATAAGGCCGGCTACGGCGACACCCTGCGAGTGCTGCGCGAACTGGGCGGCGGCTCGGTGCTCGTCGATGGCCGGCCCTCATCGAGCATCGCCGCGATGATCCGGGAATCCAGCGAACATCATCTGGAACCGGGGGAGATCGCGGTCCCGCTCACAGCGATCTACGCCACCGACGCCGTTCTGGTCACCGGCGATCCGGTGCGCTGGTTGATCGAGATGGCCGAACTGGTGCTGCCACCCGCGCTCACGCTCCTGGCGATGGGCGTCGCACTGGAGGCCCACGGCCAGAACACGCTGGTGGTGCTGCGTGACGGCCAGCCGGTCCGGGTGCTCTATCGCGACCTGGACGGCGTGCGCGTGAGCCCGGCACGTCTGGCCGCGCACGGCTTCCAGGTGCCGCACCTGGCGGGCAACCGGGCAGGCGACGACGTCGGTGCGCTGCGGACCAAGTTGTTCGGTGCTCTGCTGAGCGGAGTGTTCAGCGAGCTGGTCACCGTACTTGCCAGGGCCCGTGGTGCTGACCCTCACGTGTTGTGGGGCGCGATCGCCGCAGTGGCCCAGCGCGTCTGCGCCGACCTACCGGGAAACGGGGACGCCGCTTCCTTGTTCGGCGACACGCTGCCGCTGAAGGCCACCACCGCCATGCGGCTGGCCGCTACCCCCGGCGTGGCGCAGTGGACGCCCATCCCCAATCCACTGGCACGCACACGCTGACCCCGCGGCGCATCTCGATCGACTTCACTCACGCGCGGCGGCATCCTGGCCGGCCGCGACCGACAGGAGAGCTGCCATGACCACGACTACGACCGCGTCTACGACTATCGACGCATCAGCCGGCACCGTCACCGCGCACACGTTGCTCAATTGCCTGATCCGCGAGGTTTCGGCCCCTGAGCGCCAGGTCACGGTCGACGGAAGCCATCTGCTGTTGCGGTTGCCCCGCCGCGCCGTCTTGCTCCGCGCCGCCCTGCGCAGGGTGTCGCTGATCGGGGCACACCGCTTCACCGGCATTGTGGAACGTTACAACAACCCGCAGTGGACTCCGGTCGGCTGGCAGGAACTGGCCTGCTTGGTCCAGGACGAACTCGAGCTTCGTACGGGAGTGACCAATGAGGAGTTTCTCGCCCAGGTGACCGACAGCCACCACACGATCGACACCGTGCTGGCGCAGCGCACAATCTGGGCACCACCGCCGGATCCTTATCTGGAATCGGAGCAGGCACTGGTGTTCGGCCACCGCTTCCACCCCGCTCCCAAGGCCCGATCCACCGGGTCCTGGAACTGGCAGCGATACAGTCCCGAGACCGGTGCCAGCTTCCCCCTGCGTTACCTGGCCGTGCGCGCCGAACTGGCCCGCCAGGAGGGTGAGCTTGAGGAGCTCGACCGGCTCTGCCCGCGCCAGGCAGCGGGAATCTCCGTGCTGCCGGTCCACCCGTGGCAGTACGAGCAGATCTCCGGCCACCCGCTTTTCGGCGAGGCGCTGAAGCGAGGCGAACTGCGTGACCTCGGCTGCGGCGGGCCGAGCTTCTCACCCACCGCATCAGTGCGGACGCTGTACCAGCCCGCCGCCGACGTCTTCCTCAAATTCAGTCTCAACATCCGCCTGACCAACTGCGTGCGCAAGAACGCCGACTATGAGCTGTCCGGCGCGGTCGCGCTGAACCGGCTGCTGCTGCCCATCTTCACCGAGCTGTCCACACGCTTCCCCGGCTGCGCGCTGCTGGCCGAACCGGGATACCGCACTCTGGACCTCGACGGTCACCAGGAGATTCTGGAGAGTCTCGGGGTGATCGTACGCTCAGGCGTGCGCCGGCATCTGCGCCCGGGCGTGACACCGCTGCTGGCCGCCGCTATCGCCGATGAGTACCCCACCAGCACCGCGCACGTCTCCCACCTGTTGGCGCGAGGCAAAGGCGATGTCCTGGCCTGGTGGGACACCTACCTTCGGCTGCTGCTGCCACCGGTGCTGGCCGCCTACTTCGACCACGGCGTGGCCTTGGAACCGCATCTGCAGAACGTCATCGTAGGGGTAGATGCGGAGGGAACCCCCGCGCAGATCCTGTTGCGCGACCTGGAGGGCACCAAGCTCATACCCCGCCACCACCGCCACGCGCTGGAGCATCTGCCCGAGCAGGTCCGCGGGCCGCTCACCTATGACGCCGAACGCGGCTGGAACCGGGTCGCCTACTGCCTGCTGGTCAACCACGTCGGCGAGATGATCGCCGCGCTCGCCGACCTGGCACCCGAGCTGGAGCCGCCCCTGTGGGGGCTGCTGCGCGACCATCTGCAGGCCTACAGCTGCTCGGCCGGCGATCCGCCGCGGCTGCGGGCCCTGTTGTCGGGGGTTCCGTTGCCCGCCAAGGCCAACCTGCTGTTGCGCTGGGCCCGCCAAGCAGACCGGCATGCCACCTACATCCCGCTGCCCAGCCCCTTGGGCGAGGGTTTCCCCCGGGAGGCGACCCGATGAGGCAGCAACTGCTGGACCACCTGCGCGCTCTCGCGGAACAAGACCTCCCCGCCTACGTGTACGACCTGGCGGCGCTGCGCGAGCATACGCGAACGATCCGGGCCGCGCTGCCCGACACCGTCGAAATCTTCTACGCCGCCAAGGCCAACTCCGACCCCCGGCTCCTGGCCGTACTCCGCGATCACCTTGACGGGTTCGAGGTCGCCTCGGCCGGCGAGCTTGCCCATGTGCGCGCACTGTTCCCCGACATCCCCATCGCCTTCGGCGGGCCAGGCAAGACCGCCGTCGAGCTCGCCCGCGCCCTCGACGCCGACCTGCACCGGCTACACGTCGAAAGCGTCCACGAACTGCGCCTGCTGTCGTCGTTGCTGGGCCGACGCACCGTGGAGATACTCCTGCGGGTCAACCTTGCCCACCCCCTCGAGCCCGCCGCGCTGCTCATGGGCGGCGTGCCCAGCCCGTTCGGCATGGACCCCGCCGATCTGGAGGACTGCCTGCATCTGATCGCCGCGCAGCCGCAGATCCGTCTGCGCGGCCTGCACCTGCACCTGGCCAGCGGCCTGGAGGCCCCCTCCCAGCTCACTCTTGCCGACCACATCCTCTCCTGGGCCCGGCAGTGGGCAGCGACGCGGCGCCGGCCGCTAGCGGAGATCAACATTGGTGGCGGAATGGGGGTCGACTACCACCACCCCGACCGACTGTTCGACTGGCAAACCTTCGGCGCCGGCCTGGACAAAATCCAGGCTGAGCATCCCGGCACAAGGCTGCGCATCGAACCCGGCCGCTCAATCAGTGCCTACTGCGGCTACTACCTCACCCGGGTGCTGGACCTCAAACGCAGCCACGGCGAGGTGTTCGCCGTGGTCGCCGGCGGCACCCACCACCTGCGTACGCCGGCTGCCCGCCAGCACGACCAACCCTTCCACGTGATCCCCGACGACCACTGGCCCTGGCACTGGACACGCCCAGGCGCCGCCAACGAACCGGTGACACTGGTCGGACAGCTGTGCACACCCAAGGACGTCCTAGCCCGCCGAGTACCGGTCGAACGCCTGCACGTGGGAGACCTCCTCGCCTTCACCATGACGGGCGCCTACGCGTGGAACATCTCCCACCACGACTTTCTCATGCACCCGGCTCCCCGCTTTCACTACCTGGACGAGTCGGCAACACCGCACAGGTGTCCCCAGTGAGGACGACCTCCAGCCCTGCCCACCCCGATCCGGGCAGCCAGGCGGCCCGGCCAGGCCTCGGCTCGGCAATACGCGTCCTGCAAACCCGTCCCTTCCGCCGCTACCTGATCGGACAACTGGTCTCCAACATCGGCACCTGGATGCAACGCGCCGCCCAGGACCTGCTGATCCTCCAACTCACCGGCAACAGCGGCGCCAGCCTGGGCATCCTGACCGCGCTGCAGTTCCTGCCCCAGACCCTTTTCGGCCTGTACGGCGGGATCCTCGCCGACCGCTACCCCAAGCGCCGCCTGCTGCTCCTCACCCAGACCCTCATGTGCCTGCAATCACTACTGCTTGGAGTCCTGACCCTCACTGGCATGGTGAATGTATGGCAGCTCTATGCGCTGGCCTTCACACTTGGCACCGCCACCGCCCTGGACAGCCCCGCCCGCAACGCCTTCGTCACCGAAATGGTGGCCTGCGAGCAGGTACCCAGCGCGGTCAGCCTGACAGCCGCCCAGTACAACATCGCACGCACCCTCGGCCCCGCCGCGGCCGGAGTGGCCGTCGCCATAGCCGGCACCGGCATCGTCTTCCTCCTCAACGCCGCCTCCTACCTAGCTGTCCTCGCCGCTTTGATCACCATGCGTGCCAACCACCTGCACACGTCGACCCGCTCCAAGCGCAACAAGGGCACTCTCACCGACGCCCTCCGGCATGTGGGAGCCCGCCCCCGCTTGCTGTTGCCCATCACGCTCATCGGCCTGGTCGGCACGTTCGGGTTCAACTTCCAGGTGAGCATGGCACTCATGGCGACCACGGTGTTCCACTCCGGCGCCGCCGTTTTCGGCTACTTGTCTGCCGCCTATGCCGCCGGCAGCCTGCTCGGCGCGTTGTGCGGAGCGAGCCAGGGCACAGCGCCCACCGCGCGCAGGCTGATTGTGTCCACGATTGTCTTCGGGATACTGGAAGGCATAGCCGGCCTATCGCCCGGTTACCCCATCTTCATGGCCTTGCTGCTCTCGACCGGCCTTGCCGCGGTGACCGTCCTGACCACAGCCAACGCCATGATCCAGCTCAACGCCGACTCACGCATGCGCGGCCGCGTCACCTCCATCTACCTGCTGGTTCTGCTCGGCGGAAGCCCGATCGGCGCGCCGCTGGCCGGCCTGGTCTGCGACACCCTCGGAGCCCGATACATCCTCATACTGGGCGGCCTGATCTGCGCCCTGGGCGCGATCGCTCTCGCCGTGGCAATGAAGGCCCGCAGCCGCCGTCCGCGAACTCGAGTGGTGACCTGGTTAAATGGCGCTGCCATACGCCGACCCGCACCGGCAACCAGGCTTGACACCGATCGGCCGCATAAGCACCTCGGCGGGCCCAGACCCGCGAATGTCGCTATCTCCGCATCGTCGATCATCGGGACCGCCACCCGATCCTTGACAGTGCCACGCGGGTTACATCGGGGTAGGCGGGCCTGGCGTGCGGGGACGGGCAGGCCGAGGCCGCCAGGTAGTACAGCTGGCCGGCCATCCGCGCGAAGGCGGTCTTGCCGCCCTGGTTGGGGCCAGCGACGTGCGTCCGCACACCCGCCGAGTTCCCCGACCGGCCCGCCTGGGACCACGACGTACTCCGCGCCGTACAGCTCGATGAAGACCTCTCGCTGCTCGGCGAGCAGGCGGCGGGCGGTGGCGAGTTTTTCCGGATTGCGGAGAACCAGCGACCAGCCCGAGCGGAGTCCTCTATTTGGTCAGCGTGATCCCGATGGCGCTGCTCACGTGCTACGCCTACGAACGCACCGGCGTCGTGGGCGCGATGGTGGTTCACTTCGGCGTCAACGCGACAATGGCGCTGCTGAGTATCAATTCGCCCAAGACCCAAGCACTCATCATCGGAATCCAGGCCATTGTCGCGCTGGCTCTGATCGCTGGACAGCGATCGGCGCACAAATCCGTGGCTCACGCGACCTCTGGGTCAGAGCAGGCCATCACCGGCGCCGGCGTCAGGCGCTGACCTGAGGTCCACCGGCATGTCGGCCGCCCCCACCAAGAAGTCCTCGACTCCGCCTGCGGTCCCTACCTCAGCCACTGTCCCCGAAGGGCTTATGGGCGGGAACACTGAGAAAGCCTGGACACGCTGTCGGACTGGGCAGCCATCGGGAGCTGGGACAACGTCTGGCAGACTGGCGAAGTGCGCACTTCCCCGCGGACGTCGGCTTTCACCACCGGCGACGCCACCGAGATCCTGTAGCGCCCCCAGCGCAGATCGTCCCCGCCGGCCGGGAAGGGGTTGGCGCCGCCTGCATCCTCGACCGCCGAGGCGTCCCCCGTATTCGCCCCAGACATCTGCTGTCCGATGCCTTCGACCCGTCGGCGCCGAGCTGAGAATGAAAGAATGAAATGTCACGCTAAGCCGCCGCTGCCCGGCCGCTAAACGCGACTTTCGTTCAGATGCATTATCAAGCTCCCGAGACATCAGGGCCGGCGTCTCGGAGTCGTCCTCCTGCGTCCGCCGCGGTCCCATTTGCAGTCGTACTCGCCGGCACATTCACGCGCGGATGGTAACCAGGTAAAGATCAGTGTTCCGCCAACCGTGCGTTATCCCTCCGCTCGTCGTAGGTGTCAACGGCCATGAGGATCCCCAGGTAGGTGGACTTGGGTTCTCTCAGCTGGCGGCCATCAGAAATCCATGCTGATGGCCGGGGTGGTCCTGATGGGTGGTCAGGTCAACGGGGTGACGCCCTTGCCCGCCAGAGCCTCGGCGAGCCGGTGGGAATCGCCCTTGGT
>NZ_JBFAMX010000288.1:0-12263 GCF_040659615.1 Nonomuraea sp. NPDC049784 | reverse complement strand
GCCCCGCATGACGTGGACCCGGTCCGGGTCCACGTCCACGCGGTCGAGCAGGGCCTCGCGGGCGCCGGTCTCGTTGCGTTCCTTGTCGCCGGCGGGCAGGAAACGCTCGTCGCCCCACCAGATGTCCAGGTGGCGCCAGTCCACGGCGTCGCGGGCCGGCGTGGCGGCGATGGCCGCCAGCGTGGCGATGCCGACCGTGCCGCCCGTGAGCACGATCGACGCCGACCCCTTGGCCGACTGCACGTCGACCAGCCGCGTGATGATCCGCGCCGCCGCCGCCTTGGCCAGGACGTCGGCGTCGCGGTGGACCACTACGTTGGGAACGCTCACGGGCACTACTCTCTCAGCCACTGAGGTCACGGGTCATCCCTTGTACGTACGGGCGAACCGCTTGACCGCGGCCTCGTAGATCTCGTCGGTGTCGAGCCTGCGCAGCTCCTCGGCCAGCAGCTCCGAGGTCTGCCGCCTGGTCAGGGCCACGTTCCTGTCGGGCTGGCCGGGCCGCGACAGCGTGGCCAGGCGGGCGTCGTGCCTCGAGATGGTCAGCTCGCCGTCGTTCAGCTGCAGGCGCACGGCCGTCAGCCCGGGACCGGAGGAGTCGGCGACCTTCATCGGGGCGCCGAGCCGCTCCGACAGCCAGGCTGCCAGCAGCGGCGCGCTCGGGTTGCCCGAAGAGGCCTCCACGACGCCCTTGCGCACCTTGCCCACCGGCTGGTCGAACGCGGCCGCCAGCAGGCTGCGCCACGGCGTCAGCCTGGCCCAGGCCAGGTCGGTGTCGCCGCGGGCGTACCCCTTGGCCCTGGTCACCAGCGACTTGACGCCGCCGTGGTCGAAGCCCCTGGCGTCGGTGATCCGGCGCTGGCCGAGGGCGCCGACCGCGTCCTGGGACGGGAAGTCGGGGGCCGCGCCCGGCCACCACACCACGACCGGCGTGTCGGGCAGCAGTAGCGGGCTGACCACGGAGCCGGCGTGCTGGGTCAGCTCGCCGTACAGCCGCAGCACCACGACCTCGCCGGGCGTGGACTCGCCGATGCGCAGCTCGGCGTCCAGCCTGTTGGGCTCCTCCGCCTCACGGTTGATCACGACGATGATGCGGGACGGGTGCTCGCGGGCCGCGTCGGTGGCGGCGCGGAGCGCGTCGTACTGGTGGCGCTCCTCGCAGACCACCACGAGCGTCAGCACCATGCCGATGGCCGGCGCGCCCATCTGGTGGCGCAGGTGCGTGAACTGCGCCGAGATCTTCCCGGCCGTCGTGTCCGCCAACATGAAGGTTGTCATCAGAGCCTCCTCCACTTGCGGCCGTCGCGGGCCATCATCGCGTCGGCCGACGGCGGCCCCCACGAGCCCGACTCGTACGGCTCGGGCTGGCCCTGCGTGGTCCAGAATTCCTCGATCGGGTCGAGGATCGTCCACGACAGCTCGACCTCCCGCTGGTGCGGGAAGAGCGGCGGGTCGCCGATCATCACATCGAGCAGCAGCCGCTCGTAGGCCTCGGGAGACGACTCCAGGAACGACTCGCCGTAGGCGAAGTCCATGGAGACGTCCCTGACCTCCATGGCGGTGCCGGGGACCTTGCTGCCGAACCTGACGGTGATGCCCTCGTCCGGCTGCACCCTGATCACCAGCGCGTTCTGCCCCAGGATCTCGGTGTCGGTCTTGCTGAACGGCAGGTGCGGCGCCCGCTGGAACACCACCGCCACCTCGGTCACCCGGCGGCCCAGGCGCTTGCCGGTGCGCAGGTAGAACGGCACGCCGGCCCACCGCCGGTTGGCGATCTCCAGCTTGATGGCCGCGTACGTCTCTGTTTCGGACTCGGGGGAGATGCCGTCCTCCTGCAGGTAGCCGACCACCTTCTCGCCGCCCTGCCAGCCCGCGGAGTACTGGCCGCGCGCCGTGTTGAGCCCCAGGTTGCCCGGCAGCCGCACGGCCTTGAGCACCTTCTCCTTCTCCCGCCGCAACGCCGAGGCGTCGAACGAGGTCGGGTCCTCCATCGCGACCAGCGCGAGCAGCTGGAGCAGGTGGTTCTGGATCACGTCGCGGGCCGCGCCGATGCCGTCGTAGTATCCGGCCCGCCCGCCGATGCCGATGTCCTCGGCCATCGTGATCTGCACGTGGTCGACGAAGCTGCGGTTCCAGATGGGCTCGTAGAGGTTGTTGGCGAACCGCAGCGCCAGGATGTTCTGGACGGTCTCCTTGCCCAGGTAGTGGTCGATCCGGAAGATCGAGCTCTCCGGGAAGGCCGAGGTGGTGATCTCGTTCAGCTCGTGGGCCGACTTCAGGTCGTGCCCGAACGGCTTCTCGATGACCACCCGCCGCCACGACCCCTCGGGCGCGTCGGACAGCCCGGTCCGCTTGAGCTGCTCCACCACGACGGGGAAGAACTTCGGCGGCACCGACAGGTAGAAAGCGTAGTTTCCGCCCGTGCCCCGGGTCTCGTCGATCTCGGCAAGCGCCATGGCCAGCGCGTCGAACGCTCCGTCGTCCGAGAACTCGCCTGGCACGAAATGGATGCCCTCGCGGATCTGCTTCCAGACCTCCTCGCGGAAGGGCGTCCTGGCATGCGCCTTGACGGCATCGTGCGTCAACTGGGCGAAGTCCTGGTCCTTCCAATCCCGCCGGGCGAAGCCGACCAGCGAGAAGCCGGGCGGCAGCAGCCCCCGGTTCCCCAGGTCGTAAATCGCCGGCAGCAGCTTGCGCTTGGCCAGGTCACCCGTCACGCCGAACAACACCATCACGCACGGTCCCGCCACCCGGGGCAGCCGCTTGTCACGCGGATCGCGCAACGGGTTGGCGGCGACCACCTCCTCGGTGGTGGCGGTGCCCGCGACGGCGGCTGCCGCTGTGACAGCCTCCTCCGCGGGTGCTGCCGGGTCAGTCATTTCAAGCCTCCTGTGCGGCTGCGAGCAAACGCGCGACACCCGCCGCGCGATCGGTCAAATGCAGGCGTACGGCGGGCCGCCCACGGGTCTCGAGCGCCCCCAGGTCGCCGAGCGCCTGGGCGAGCTGGAGCCGCCCCAGCGTGTACGGCATGCCGGGGACCGTCACGTCCTCGGCCACCGCCCCGGTGATCTGCAGGAACACCCCGTTCTGGGGCCCGCCCTTGTGATATTGCCCGGTCGAGTGCAGGAACCGGGGCCCCCACCCGAACGTCACCGGCCGGTCGGTACGCAGTGCGAGCAACGGCCGCAGCGTCGCCGGATCGGCCCACATCCACGCGTCGGTCATCTGCTCGAAGTCGGCCCCGTCCGGCACCGGGGCGTCGAACGCGGCCAGCCGGTCGAGATAAGCCATGATCGCCAGGTAGCCGCCGGCCGGAATCGCGCCCAGCAGTTCGGCGAACACCCCCGGCAGGTCCTTGGCCGTGGAGGACCCGAACACCTCGACGGGCCCGTCCACGAACGCCGGCGCGCCCGTCGGCAGGTCCGGCAGCGCCAGCAGGGCCGCCGTGTTCTCCTTCGACTCGGCCACGTTCGGCTGGTCGAAGGGGTCGATCTCCAGCAGCAGCCCCGCGACGGCGGTGGCGTACTCCCAGACCAGGAACTGCGCGCCCAGCGGCCCGTCCACGCGCACGTCCCCGAGGTCGGTCTCGATGGCGACGATCAGTTCGTCGCCGGTCTCGTTAGGGTCGGCGCCCACGACGGGCAGGATCCCCCTGCCCTGCTTGCCGGTGGACTCCGCGACGAGCTGCTCGATCCAGTCGGGCAGCCCGGTGGTGGCCGAGAGCTGGTCTTCGATCAGCAGCTTGTCGCGCCCGGCCAGCGCCGCGCCGCCGATCGCGGCACCCAGGTCGAGCCCGGGGTTGCCGGTGTCGCGCGACAGCAGCGGCAGCACCTCCTCGGCGTCGTCGAGCAGCCGCTCCACGTCGGCCCCCGCCAGCGCGCTCGGCACCAGCCCGAACGCCGACAGCGCCGAGTAGCGCCCGCCCACGTCGGGCCGGGCGAGCACGAGCTCGAAACCGCCGTCGGCGGCCCGCTTCTCCAGCGGCGAGCCCGGGTCGGTGACGACCACGATGCGGTCCGCGGGCGCGATGCCCGCGTCCGCGAACAGCCGCTCGTAGATCCGCAGGTGGCAGTCGGTCTCCACGGTCGAACCGCTCTTGCCGGCCACGACCACGACCGTGGCCTCGAGCCGGTCGGCCAGCGCGCGGCGCACCTGCCCGGGGTCGGTCGTGTCCAGCACGGTGAGCGGCACGTCGGCGGTGGCGCAGATGACCTCGGCCGCCAGCGACGAGCCGCCCATCCCGGCCAGCACCACGTTCGTCAGACCTGCCGCGCGGGCCCGCTCGGCGAGCCTGCCCAGCCGGGGCAGCAGCTCGCGAGAGGAGCGGGGCAGCGTCAGCCAGCCGAGCCTGACAGCCGCCTCCGCCTCGGCGTCCTCACCCCACAACGTGGGGTCGCCGCCGGCGAGCCGCGCGGGCACGCCGTCGGCGACGAGACGCCCCGCGACGGAGGAAGCGGCCGAGGCCACTCCCTCCTCGCGGTAGGTCACTTCCATCACGGAACCAGGTTCTTGGTGACGCTCTCGAGCAGCTCGTTCCAGGACGCCTCGAACTTCTCGACGCCCTCGTCCTCCAGCACCTTCACCACGTCGTCGTAGTCGATGCCGGCCTCCTTGAGCGCGGCCATGGTGTTCCAGGCCTGCTCGTAGAAGGGGCGGACGGTGTCGCCGGTGATGTTGGCGTGGTCGGCCGTCGCGTCGAGCGTCTTCTCCGGCATCGTGTTGACGGTGCCGGGGGCGACGAGCTGGTCGACGTACATGGTGTCGGAGTACTCGGGGTTCTTCACACCGGTCGAGGCCCACAGCGGCCGCTGCGGCCGGGCGCCCGCCGCGCGCAGGCGCTGCCAGCGCTCGGAGTTCATGACGTCCTCGTACGCCGCGTACGCCAGGCGGGCGTTGGCGATGCCCGCCTTGCCCTTCAGCTCCGGCTTGCCCACCTTGTCGAGCCGCTTGTCGATCTCGGTGTCGACCCGGCTGACGAAGAACGAGGCCACCGACTCGATCGAGCCCAGGTCGATCCCCTTGGCCTGCGCCGCTTCGAGGCCGGCGAGCCAGGCGTCCATGACCGCGCGGTAGCGCTCGAGGGAGAAGATCAGCGTGACGTTGACGCTGATGCCCTCCGACAGCGCCTGCGTGATCGCGGGCAGCCCCTCGACCGTCGCCGGGATCTTGATGAACAGGTTGGGCCTGTTCACCAGCCACCACAGCGCCCGGGCCTCGGCGACCGTCTTCTCACTCTCGCGGGCCAGACGCGGGTCCACCTCCAGCGACACGCGCCCGTCCACGCCGCCGGTGGCGTCGTAGACCGGACGCAACACGTCGGCGGCCCAGCGGATGTCGTAGGTGGTGATGGCGCGCACGGCCTCGCCCACGTCCACGCCGCGTACGGCGAGGTCGTGCAGCTGGGCGGCGTACGCGTCACCCTTGCTGAGCGCGTTGGCGAAGATCGTCGGGTTGGAGGTCACCCCGACGACGTTCTTCTCGCGGATCAGCTGCTCCAGGTTGCCGGTGCGCAGTCGCTCGCGGCTGATGTCGTCGAGCCAGATCGCAACGCCCTGGCCGGACAGCTTCTTGAGGTTCTCGCTCATCTTCCTTCAGTTTCCCGTCGTCTCGCCCTTTTCCTGCCCCAGCTTGGCCAGGCTCGCATGTGCCGCGGCCGCCACGCGCTCCGCCGTCAGCCCGAACAACTCATACAGAGTCTTGTACGGGGCCGAAGCACCGAAGTGTTCGAGGCCGACTACTTCGCCGCATTCGCCGACGAACTCGTGCCAGCCGAGCGCGATGCCCGCCTCGACCGCGACTCGAGCCCGGTTCGACGACGGCAGGACCGTCTGCCTATATGCGATGTCCTGCCCCTTGAACCATTCGACACACGGCATCGACACGACGCGGGTCGGGATGCCCTTCGCCTCCAGCAGTTCGCGGCCCTCCAGCGCGATCTCCACCTCGCTGCCGGTGGCGATGAGGATGACCTTGGGCTGGCCGTTGGAGGCCTCGCGCAGCACGTAGCCGCCGCGGGCCACGCCCTCGGCGCTGGTGCCCTCGAAGACCGGCAGGTTCTGCCTGGTCAGCGCGAGTGCGGCGGGCCGGTCGGTGTGCTTGAGCACGGCCTTCCACGCGTACGCCGTCTCGTTGGCGTCGGCCGGGCGGACCACGTCGAGGCCGGGGATCGCGCGCAGCGCCCACAGGTGCTCGATCGGCTGGTGGGTCGGGCCGTCCTCGCCGAGGCCGATGGAGTCGTGCGTCCAGACGTAGGTGACCGGCAGCTTCATCAGCGCGGCCAGGCGCACCGAGGGGCGCATGTAGTCGGAGAAGACCAGGAACGTGCCGCCGTAGGGGCGGGTGCCGCCGTGCAGGGCGATGCCGTTGAGAATGGCGCCCATGGCGTGCTCGCGGATGCCGAAGTGCAGCGTGCGGCCGTAGCGGTTGCCCGGGAACTCCTTGGTCTGGAACTCCTCGGGGATGAAGGACGGCTCGCCCTTCATCGTGGTGTTGTTCGACTCCGCCAGGTCGGCCGAGCCGCCCCACAGCTCCGGCAGCACCGGCGCCAGCGCGCTCAGCACCTCGCCGGAGGCCTTGCGGGTCGAGATCGACGCGCCGGTCTCGAACGACGGCAGCGCCCTCGCCCAGCCGTTGGGCAGCTCGCGCTCGGAGATGCGGTCGAGCTCGGCGGCCCGATCGGGGTTGGCCAGCCGCCATTCGGCGTAGGACTTCTCCCACTCGGCGTGGTCGGTGCGGCCACGCTGGGCGATGCCGCGGGCGTGCTCGAGCAGGTCGGCGGGCACGTGGAAGGTCTTGGCCGGGTCCATGCCCAGGACCTCCTTGGTGGCGGCGACTTCCGCATCACCCAGGGCCGAGCCGTGGATCTTGCCGGTGTTCTGCTTGTTGGGGGCCGGCCAGCCGATGATCGTGCGCAGCCGGATGAACGACGGCCGGTCGGTCTCGGCCTTGGCCGCCTCGAGCGCGTCGTAGAGGGCCTGGACGTCCTCGACGTACTCGCCGGTGGCGGTCCAGTCGACGCTCTGGGTGTGCCAGCCGTACGCCTCGTAGCGGGCGACGACGTCCTCCGACTTGGCGATGAGGGTGTCGTCCTCGATGGAGATGTGGTTGTCGTCCCAGACGACGATGAGGTTGCCCAGCTTCTGGTGGCCGGCGAGCGAGCTGGCCTCGTGGCTGATGCCCTCCTCGATGTCGCCGTCGCTGACGAAGCACCAGATGTGGTGGTCGAACGGGGAGGCGCCGAGCTCGGCGTCGGGGTCGAACAGGCCGCGCTCGCGGCGGGCCGCCATCGCCATGCCGACGGCGTTGCCCAGGCCCTGGCCGAGCGGGCCGGTCGTGGTCTCGACGCCCGCCGTGTGGCCGTGCTCAGGGTGGCCGGGCGTCAGGCTGTCCCACTGGCGCAGCCGCCGCAGGTCGTCGAGCGTGAGGCCGTAGCCGGAAAGGTAGAGCTGGATGTAGAGCGTCAGGCTCGAGTGGCCGCACGACAGCACGAACCGGTCGCGCCCGATCCAGTTGGGATCGGTCGGATCGTGACGCATCACACGCTGGAACAGCAAGTATGCGGCGGGGGCCAGGCTCATGGCGGTGCCGGGGTGACCCGAGCCCGCCTTCTCCACTGCGTCCATCGCCAGTGCTCGAACGACGTCGACCGCCTGCTTGTCCAGGTCGGTCCATTCAAGGGCTGGCACGAGTTCGGTGCTCAAGTGCTCGATCTCCGGAATCTAGTTGTCATTGGTTGTGCCGGTTGGCTATCCCGCCCATACGGGACCCTAACCGAGTGGAGTTGGCGATCGATTCCCATTCCACCCGCGCGTGTCCATGTATGGCGCAAGCCCCCCATTGGCCGGACCGGCCGCCCCTGCGACTACAGTTTGTTTGTTCGCAGGGGCGTCACGGCGCCCACCCATGGATCCGCTCTATTCAGAGGTTACGCGTTGACTCCGCACAGGCTGGAAGCGCCTTGACGGTGCTGACCAACAGGCAGGCGACGGCCCGATCTCCGCAGGTGGAGGGGCCGCGCTCGATCGGCATGATCGTAAAGGCCTACATCGCGCTCACCAAGCCGCGGATCATCGAGCTGCTGCTGATCACGACACTGCCGGTGATGTTCCTGGCGGCGGGCGGCCTGCCGCCGCTGTGGAAGTCGATCTCGGTCATGGTGTTCGGCACCCTATCGGCGGGCAGCGCCAACGCGCTCAACTGCTACGTGGATCGCGACATCGACCAGAAGATGCGCCGCACCCGCCGCAGGCCGCTGGCCAGGCACCAGGTCTCGCCGCGCGGCGCGCTGATCTTCGGGATCGTGCTCGGGGTGCTGTCCACGGTCGGCCTGTGGGCGACCACCAACTGGCTGGCCGCGCTGCTGTCCACCGCGGCGATCCTGTTCTACGTGCTGGTCTACTCGATGATCCTGAAGCGCCGCACGGCCCAGAACATCGTGTGGGGCGGCATCGCGGGCTGCATGCCGGTGATGATCGGCTGGGCCGGCATCACCGAACGGCTCGACTGGGCGCCGCTGGTGCTGTTCGGGGTGGTGTTCTTCTGGACGCCGCCGCACACCTGGACGCTGGCCATGCGCTACAAGGAGGACTACGCGGCCGCCAAGGTCCCCATGCTGCCCGTGGTGGCCACCGAGCGCCGGGTGATCATGGAGTCCATCGCCTACACGTGGGCGACCGTGCTGTGCTCGCTGGCGCTGTGGCCGGTGGCCGGCACCACGCTGTTCTACCCCGTCGTGGCCGCCGTGCTCGGCGCCATGTGCCTGTGGGAGGTCCACCGCCTGCTGGCCCGCCTCAACGCCGGCAAGAGCGGCGTCGACCTGCGCCCCATGCGCTTCTTCCACTGGTCGAATGCCTACCTGGCGCTGCTCTTCCTCGCCGTCGCGATCGACCCCCTGCTGGCCTGACTCGTGTCCGGATGGTGAGGCTGCCTTGACCGCCACGGACCCCGGCACTCTGATCCGTTAAAGTCACCGTATGGCGACCCGTGATCCACGCTGGGTGTTGAAGGACCGCCCGTCATCCGCGTTGATCATCGGGCTGGTCCTCACCGGCATCTGCGCTCTGGTCTCGTTCTCCTTCGACGTGTTCAACGGCGCCCCGGTGCACTTCTTCATCGCCCTCGTGCTGGCGCTCGCGCCGGTGCCGCTGCTGCTCGCGGCGGTGCTCGCGCTCGACCGCATGGAG
Organism: Nonomuraea sp. NPDC049784; assembly: GCF_040659615.1. Classification (NCBI taxonomy): domain Bacteria; kingdom Bacillati; phylum Actinomycetota; class Actinomycetes; order Streptosporangiales; family Streptosporangiaceae; genus Nonomuraea; species Nonomuraea sp. NPDC049784. Next base: position 3,081 of record NZ_JBFAMX010000288.1, on the reverse strand, counting down.
CCGGAGCCGCGCAGCAACCTGATCTTCGCCTTCGCCTGGGGCGCGGGCATCGCGGTGCTGGCCGCCGGCGTGATCAACTCGCTCAACCTGCACTACATCATCGACACCGCCAAGCTGTCGGAGGCCAGCGCCCGCAACATCGCGGCCACGTTCGGCGCGCCCGTGGTGGAGGAGACGATGAAGGGCCTGGTGCTGCTGGGGCTGCTGAGGTTCCGCAGGGCCGAGCTCGACGGGCCCACCGACGGCGTCATCTACGCCAGCATGGTCGGGCTCGGCTTCGCCATGAGCGAGAACGTCAGCTACTACATCGCCGCGCTGTCCAACTCCGGCGTCAAGGGGCTGGCGGTCACCGTGGTGCTGCGCGGCATCCTGTCGCCGCTCGCGCACCCGCTGTTCAGCTCCATGATCGGTGTCGCCGTCGCCTACGCCGCCCAGCGCAGCGGGCCGGAGCGGGTCTTCTACATCCTGGCGGGCTGGTCGGGCGCGATGATCCTGCACGGCCTGTGGAACGGACTGGCCTCCTACGGCGGCTTCCCCGGGCTCGTGGTGGCCTACCTGGCGCTGCTGGTGGTGCTGATCGTGCTCATCGGCGTGGTGTTCAGGGACCGGCGGCGCATCGTGGCGCTCATCCAGCGCTACCTGCCGCCCTACGAGCCGACCAAGCTGGTCAGCCAGGCCGACATCTACATGCTGTCGACGTTCTCCAGGAGGCGGCAGGCCAGGCAGTGGGCCAAGGCCTACGGCGGCAAGCGCGGGCTGCGCGCGATGCGCGACTACCAGCTCGCCGCCACCGAGCTGGGCCTGCTGCACGAGCGGGCGGCCCGCCACATGGTGGACGAGCAGACCTTCCACGAGGAGCAGCGGGCGCTGCTGGAGTGCATGAGCACCGCCCGCGCGGACTTCCCCGTGCCCTCGGCGCACGCCAGATCGGTCGCGAGAGGCACCCCGCCGCCCGGCTACGCGCCCGGCGCGCCCGGCTGAGCCAGGATCCGGTCCAGGGAGACCTCGCGCGGGCCCGGGTAGACCGGGTCGGAGTGCAGGACCATCGCGTCGGCGAACGCCTTGGCGGTGGCGAACAGCTCGCGGGCGGCGTAGACGTACGTGGTCGTGGCGAAGTGCCTGGTCGAGTCGTCGCCCACCCCGAACGCCTCCAGCCCGGCCGTACGGCACAGCGTCACGGCCCTGGGCAGGTGGAACTCCTGCGTCACCACGGTCACCTGCCTCGCCCCGAACACCTTGCGCGCCCGCACGCACGAGTCCCACGTGTCGAACCCGGCGTAGTCCAGCACCATCACCTGGTCGGGCACGCCCCTGCCGCGCAGGTAGTCGCGCATGGCCGTGGGCTCGTCGTACTCCTTGCGGCTGTTGTCGCCCGACAGCAGCAGCGCCCGCACCTTGCCCGCCCGGTAGAGCTCGGCGGCGATGTCGAGCCTGCGGGCCAGCATCGCGGTGGGCTGCTTGCCGTACAGGCCCGCGCCCAGCACCAGCGCGGCCTGCGCCGAGGGGACGTGGCCGAGCCAGCCGTCGCCCTCTGCCGTCTCCCGGTGCGCCGAGCTGCTGAGCCAGGCCCAGGTCATGGGGGCCAGGGCGAGCACGCTGACCAGCACCAGACCCTGGTACGCGCGGCGCAGCCCCTTCCGAGAGGGGCGGACATTCAGCAGCAAATCGCACCCTCCAGGGGCGGGGGAGTGGCGGATCTATCACCCCATACCCTGGCACAACCGCTCAGACGGCGGCGGGCACTTCGGTGGGGGAGTGGTCGGGCAGCGGCGTCCGGGTGCGCAGCGAGGTGACCACCCTGAGCGCGGCGATCCAGACCAGCGTGGAGCCGAGCACGTGCAGCAGGACCAGCGCGGCGGGCACGGCCAGGAAGTACTGCGTGTAGCCGATCACGCCCTGGCCCAGCTCCACGGCGAACAGCGCCAGCACCGCCCGCCGGGCGGGCCGCTGCGAGTGGCTGATGTGCAGCGCGAACAGCAGCGCGAACGTCAGCCCCACCACGATGTAGACGAAGTCGGCGTGCAGCCGCGCCACGGCCTCGATGTCGAAGTCGAAGCGGGAGGCCATCTCGTCGCCCGAGTGCGGGCCGGTGCCGCTCACCACGACCCCGGCGACCAGCAGCACGAACACGGCCGCGAGCAGCACGTAGCCGAGCCTGCGGATGTCGCGGTGGGTCACCCGCCGGGCCGGGCCGTCGCTCTCGCCGGCGCGCGCGTACAACATCCAGCAGGCCGCGATCAGGCCGGTGGAGATGAGGAAGTGCATGCCCACCGTGAACGGGTTGAGCATCGTGCTGACCACCAGCCCGCCCCACAGCGCCTGGGCCAGGACGCCCGCCGGCTGCAACCACGCCAGCCACAGCAGCGAGCGCCTGCGCGGCGCTAGGCGCATGGCCGCGATCACGCACGCGAGCCCCACCGCCAGCACCAGGAACGTCAGCAGCCGGTTGCCGAACTCGACGAGCATGTTGAGCATCGAGACCTCAGGATGCGCGACCGGGACGAAGCTGTCCGGCGTGCACCTGGGCCAGGTCGGGCAGCCGAGCCCCGAGCCGGTGACGCGCACGCCCGCGCCCGTCACCGCGATGCCGGCGTTGACCACCACGGAAGCCATCGCCCAGCCTCGCATCGACTCCGTGGTGGGCGCCCAGAAGGAGAACAGGCTGCGCACGAGAGGATGGGGATGGTCTGTGGGTAGCTTCACGTCATCGATGGTACGGGCCTGGCCGGTCGGTCCCGCCACCGGTCGCCCGATGCTCGGTCCGTCCGGAAGCGCCTGCTGAGCGCCGTCCGGGACCATGCGCCCGCTTCTCTCACCTTCCCCTGAAGGACCTCGGCCGAAGCGCGCGTCGGGTGCTCTCCACCTTCACCAAGTCGGGTGCTCTCCCCTTCAGCAAAAGGACCCCGGCCGAAGTACGGAGCGCGGTGGGGTGTGGCGGGTCGGGGAAGAGGGACGGGTGGGCTTCTCAAGAGGGAAGGTATGTGACATATTACAGGGGGAGGTGCGAATGTCCGACGTCATCGTGGTCGGCGCCGGAGTGGTGGGCGCCGCCTGCGCCTACTACGCCGCGCGCGCGGGCCT
>NZ_JBFAMX010000287.1:0-12354 GCF_040659615.1 Nonomuraea sp. NPDC049784 | reverse complement strand
CGTCTGGGTGGGGATGTGTGGGTCACCCGCTTTGGCCTGCGCCCTGGTGGGGTGGGGGGGGGCGCGCGCCGGACCGGAGGGGGCCGGCGCGCGAACCCGTAACGCACCCGCTCGATCAGACGACGGAACTGGGGACGGAGCGGATCGGCGGGGCGACGGGAATGGGGCGGACCGGATGGGACGGGAGACGGAGCGGGGGGCGGGCGGGAGCGGCGACGGGCGGGTGACGGTCGCCTTGGTGGAGGACCATCAGGTGGTGGTGGACGGCGTCAGGTTGTGGTTCGGCGGGCCGAGCCCGGTGGAGCTGGTCGCTCAGGGGCCCACCATCGAGTCGGTCCATGGCGTGGCGGCCGACGTGCTCCTGCTGGACCTCAACCTCAACGGCACCATGGTCGTGGACCGGGTCGCCGAGCTGTGCGCGAGCGGCCAGCGGGTCATCGTCTTCTCGGAGCACGAGGAGCCGGAGACGGTGCGGGCGGTGCTGGACGCGGGCGCCTCGGCCTTCATCGGCAAGGGGCGGGCCACGCGCGAGTCCTGCCTGGAGACCATCCTGGAGGTGGCGGCCGACCGGCCGACCGTCACCCTGCCCATGGCTCAGGCGATCGCCACGGACGAGGGCCCGCACCGGCCGCAGCTGTCGGACAAGGAGCGTGCGGCGCTGCTGTTCTGGTTCCAGTCGATGTCGAAGGCGTCGGTGGCGGCCAGGATGGGCATCAAGGAGCGCACCGTACGCCAGTACATCGACCGGGCGAGGGTCAAGTACGCCGCCGCGGGCCGCCCTGCGCCGACCAAGGAGAAGCTCCTCATCTGCGCCATCCAGGACGGTCTGGTCCAGCCGGACGAGGTGACGGTGTACACGTCGCGGGCCGCCGGCACTTCTCACTCCTTCCGCTCTGGGTGAAGACGTTGTGCCGTGGGCGATGAGGTGCTGCCGCCGCCAGGGGAGAAGGGCATGGTGAGTCGAGACGAACGGCTCACGGAGAGGCGGTGGCACGCATGGCGGTCACGGAGGTTCTGGGACCGGGGGAGTGGCTGGGTGCGGAGCTCCGCGACGGCGACGCCTGGCGGATCCCGCTGACGGAGGCGCACAAGCGAGAGGTGCTCGCGGCCGTCCACGGGGACCTTGAGGGCTTCCCGTTGCCGACGCTCGCCCCGATCCTCCACCGGGTCCGCGACGAGCTCATGGACGGCCGCGGCTTCGTCCTGATCCAGGGGGTGCCCGTCGAGGAGATGACGGAGCAGCAGTGCGAGACGGCCGCGCTCGGCCTCGCCGGCCACGTCGGCGCCATCGTCCCGCAAGGCCCCGGCGCACAGCCGCTCATGCACGTCCGTGACACGGGCGCCGACCCGTCCCGCGCGAAGAGCTACCAGCACAGCGGCCGTCTCGGCTTCCACAGCGACCCCATGGATGTGGTGGCCCTCCTGTGCGTGCGCCCGGCGAGATCCGGCGGCCTCAGCGCGATCGTCAGCTCGGTGGCGGTGCACAACGAGCTCGTCCGCACCCGCCCCGACCTGGCGGCGCTCCTCTACCAGCCGTGGTGGCACGACCGCCGCACCGGCGACGGCCCGGACAGCTTCTACACCAAGCCGATCTGCGTGGTCCGTCCCGGTGGAGGGTTGTCCGTCGCGTACGGCCCCGACTACCTGCGCTCGGCCCAGCGCGGCGCCACCGTCCCGCCGTTCACACCGGCGCAGGAGGAGACCATGGCACTCCTCGACCAACTGACCAACGACGCTCGCTTCACGCTCACCATGGATCTGCGGGCGGGCGACATGCAGTTCCTCAACAACCACGTCGTCCTGCACAGCCGCACCGCCTACGAGGACCACCCGGAGCCGCGCCGCCGCCGCCATCTCCTCCGGCTCTGGCTCACCACGACCTGAGGAGGAGGTCAGCGCCGTGGACGGTCGAGCGGCCCTGGAGTCGCTCCGCTCGCCCTCCTGGGAGCCGACACCAGCGTGAAGGGAGAGGTTCGCCGGGTTGCCACCTGGGGTAGTGGCCTTTTGTATGCATGTGCATATCGAGAAACATGTTCAAGCTGAGCCAGGACATCGACGCCGAACGGTACGCGCGCGTCCGCGCCTCGTTCGCCACCGAGACCCCCGGCTCGCCGACCTGATGGATGGTTCATGACTTTTCCCACCTTCACGTCGACACAAATCGATTCCCGCGCGCGTGGCAAGGAGCTCGGCACGCACCGGCGCAAGGCGATCATCGCCAACCTCGCCGGCTACTCGGACCTGTTCCACGTGGCGGGCGCCACCGCGGCGCAGGTCCGCGCGTGGGGCAAGCAGGCGCTGGAGCGCAGCGCCGACTGGGCGCCGCACCTGGCGGAGGAGATCGCCGGGATCGCGGCAGGCGCCGGTCTGGAGCCCTGGCAGGTCGCCGTCGTCAACGCGCGCACCGAGATCCTGGCCGCCATCGACGCGACCGGCGAGGGGGAGTGCTCCACCTCCGTCGTGCTCCCGGGCAATGACCTGCCGCCGCGTACGGTGCAGACCTGGGACTGGCACGACCACCTGCGCGACGCGCCCATGCTCTGGGAGCTGGAGCCGAGTCCCGGGCATGTCGTGCGGACGTTCACCGAGGCCGGGGCGCTGGCCAAGATCGGGGTGAACACGGCGGGGCTGGGCATCCACTTCAACATCCTGCGCCACGAGTGCGACACCGCCGAGCTCGGCGTGCCCGTGCACCTGATCGCCCGCAGGATCCTGGACGACGCCACCACGGTCGAGGAGGCCGCCGACATCGCGCGCTCCGCCACGGTCTCGGCATCCACCGTCATCACGGCCGTGACCTCGTCGGACGCGGCCTCGATCGAGATCTCCCCGGCCGGCGTCGCCGTCATCCCGCCGCAGCCGGGCGGCGTGCTGCAGCACTGCAACCACTTCCTCGACCCCGACCTGGCGGTGGGGGAGCGGCACGCCACCGACCGGCCCAGCACGTACGCCAGGCTCCAGCACCTGCAGGCCAACACCGAGAGCCTGAAGAGCGACGACCACACCACCCGGGCGCTGGCCATGCTCAGTCACGGCCCCGACGACGCGCCCGTCTGCGCCCACCCGGACCAGACGCAGCCGATCAACCAGCGGTGGGAGACCGTCGCCACGATCGCGCTGGACCTGCCCGCGGGGCGCCTGCGGGTGCACCAGGGTGGGCCGTGCCAGGTCACCGAGGCGACCTGGCAGACGTTCTGATCAGTGGAAAGCGCTGATCCCGGTGAGCGCCTTGCCCAGGACCAGGGAGTGGATCTCGGACGTGCCCTCGTAGGTCAGCACCGACTCGAGGTTCACGGCGTGCCTGATCACCGGATACTCCAGGGTGATGCCGCTCGCGCCGAGCAGCGTGCGGCACTTCCTGGCGATCTCCAGGGCCTCGCGTACGTTGTTCAGCTTGCCGGCGCTCACCTGCTCGGGGGTGATCGTGCCCGCCTCCTTCAGCCTGCCGAGGTGCACGGCCAGCAGGAGCCCCTTGCCCAGCTCCAGCGCCATGTCGGCGAGCTTCTCCTGGGTGAGCTGGAAGGACGCCAGCGGCCTGGCGAACACCTCCCGGTCGCCCGCGTACGCGATGGCCGTCTCCAGGCAGTCGAGCGCCGCCCCCATCGCCCCGAACACGATCCCGAACCGCGCCTCGTTCAGGCAGCCGAGCGGCCCGGACAGGCCCCTGGCGTCCGGCAGCATGGCCTCGTCCGGCAGGCGCACGCCCTCGAGCACCAGCTCGCTCGTCACGCTCGCACGCAGCGAGATCTTGTGCTTGACGTCGTTCGCGGTGAAGCCGGGCGTGCCCGCCGGGACCAGGAAGCCCCTGATCCCCTCGTCCGTCCTCGCCCAGACCACCGCCACATCCGAGACCGAGCCGTTGGTGATCCACATCTTGGTGCCGTTCAGCACCCAGTCGCCGCCCTCGCGCTTGGCCGTGGTCCGCATGCCCGCCGGGTCGGAGCCGAAGTCCGGCTCGGTCAGGCCGAAGCAGCCGATGCGCTTGCCGGCCGCCATCGCGGGCAGCCACTCCTGTTTCTGCTCTTCGCTGCCGTACTTCCAGATGGCGTACATCGCGAGGGACCCCTGCACCGACACCAGGCTGCGCAGCCCGGAGTCCGCCGCCTCCAGCTCCAGGCAGGCCAGCCCGTACGAGACCGCGCCCATGCCGGCGCAGCCGTATCCGTCGAGGTGCATGCCGAGCACGCCGACCGAGCCGAGCGTGCGGGCCAGCTCGCGCGCCGGCAGCTCCCCGGCCTCGAACCAGGCGGCGACGTGCGGGCGGATCTCCCGGTCGCACACGCGCCTGACCGTGTTCCTGATCTCCCGCTCCTCGTCGGTCAGCAGCGTGTCTATGGCGAACAGCGCGGTCGGGGCGACCATCCGGACTCCTTCTGTATTTTGGATCCAATATTGAAAATCCAATATGGCATAGTTAGGCTGCGTTGACCATGGACGTTCTGAATCTCATCGGCGGTCGCTGGGTCTTCGGGCCCAAGGAGCAGGGGTTCTTCACCCGCACGATGACCGTTTACCTCGGGGCGCCGGCGTGAATGGGGCGCTGGAGGGGCTCTTGGTGGCGGACTTCAGCAGGGTGCTGGCGGGGCCGTACGCCACGATGCTGCTGGCCGACCTGGGGGCCGAGGTGATCAAGGTGGAACGGCCCGGCGCCGGGGACGACACTCGGGCCTGGGGACCGCCCTACGCGGCCGACGGTGAGGCGACGTACTTCCTCGGCGTCAACCGCAACAAGCGGTCGATCGCGCTGGACCTGCGGGCCGACGTGGAGGTGGCGCGGGCCCTGGCGGCCCGGGCGGACGTGCTCGTGGAGAACTTCCGGCCCGGGACGATGGAGCGGCTGGGGCTCGGCTACTCCTCGTTGCGCGAGCTCAACCCCCGGCTGGTGTACTGCTCGATCACCGGGTTCGGGTCGGGGCCCGGAGCCGGGCTGCCCGGGTACGACCTGATCGCGCAGGCGGTCGGCGGGCTGATGAGCGTCACCGGGGAGCCGGACGGGCCCGGGACGAAGGCGGGCGTGGCGCTGGTGGACGTGATCACCGGCCTGCACGCCGCGCTGGGCATCCTGGCCGCGCTCCGCCACCGCGACCGCACCGGCGAGGGGCAGCGCATCGAGGTCTCGCTGCTCTCCTCCCTTCTCTCGGCGCTCACCAACCACGCCTCGGCCTATGCCGCCGCCGGGGTGGTGCCCCGGGCGATGGGCAACCGGCATCCCAGCATCGTCCCGTACGAGGTCTTCGAGGCCGCCGACCGCCCGATCGTGATCGCGGCGGGCAACGACCGGCAGTTCCAGGCCCTCTGCAAGGCGCTGAACCGCCCGGACCTCGCGGAGGACGCCCGCTACGCCACCAACGCGGACCGGGTCGCCGCCAGGGACGAGCTCGTCGCGGAGCTCAACACAGCGCTGGCCGCCCGCACGGCCGATGAGTGGTTCGAGGCGCTCACCGCCGCCGGGGTGCCCTGCGGCCCGATCAACGACCTGGCGGCAGCCTTCGCCCTGGCCGAGGAGCTCGGCCTGGAGCCCTCCGTACAGCTCGACGGCGTCGGCCAGGTCGCCAACCCCTTGCGGCTCAGCGCCACGCCGCCCTCCTACCGCCGCCCGCCGCCCCAGCTCGGGCAGGACGAGGCGTGGGTTCGTGAGATATTGGGCCAGTGAGTTCGGACGAGGCACGACGCAGGCCGCCGACGGCCCAGCAGTTCGTGCTGGCCGAGCTGCGCCGCGCCATCACCACCGGGCGCCTCCGCCCCGGCACACCCATCCGGCAGGACGCGCTGGCCGAGGAGCTCCAGGTGAGCCGCGTCCCGCTGCGCGAGGCGCTCAAGACACTCGAAGGCGAGGGCCTGGTCACCTACAGGGCCCACAAGGGCTACTGCGTCGCCACGCTCTCACTCGACGACCTGCGCGAGGTCTACCGCATCCGCGAGCTGCTGGAGGAGGAGGCCGTCCGCCTCGCCGTCGCCCGCCTCACGGACGCCGACCTCGACCGGCTGGAGTCGGCCCAGGAGGAGGTCGAGCGGGCCGCCGCGGCAGGCGACGTGCCGGCCATGGCGACGGCCAACCGGCTGTTCCACATGACGCTGTTCGACCGCGCGGGCATGCCTCGCCTGGCCCGCCTGATCAGGACCCTCTGGGACACGACGGACGCCTACCGCTCGATGTACTACGGCGACGCGGGCAACAGGGAGCGGGTCGTCAAGGAGCACCGCGCCACCCTCGACGCCCTCCGCCGCCGCGCCGCCGACGAGGCCGTGACGACGCTCAACGTCCACCGCGATCACGCGGTCACCGAGCTGGAATCCCTGCTCGCCCCTCCCTCATGAACGGGCGCAGTGGTCGCGGCAGCCGCCGAACCGGCCGGCGTCGGGCTTGACGAACGCCGTCTCCGGGATGTCGGTCAGGGCCGCCTCCATCGAGGACTTCCAGATGGGGCCGGGGACCGACATGCCGTACACGTCCTGGTAGTGGCGGCCGCCGAGGGTGACGTCCGACAGCCGGTGCTGCTGCGGGTCGCGGGGATCGCCGAGGGCGACGGCGGAGGCCAGGTCGGGGGTGTAGCCGGCGTACCAGGCGGCGGTGAAGGAGTCGACGGTGCCCTCCATGCCCGCCGCGTCCCGGCCGAGGCCCTTGAGAGGGCTTCCGCTCAGCGCCTCCGACAGCACCCCGTTCACCGCGTCGGCGACCGGCGGCTCCAGCACCTCCTGGCACTGCGCGGCGAAGGAACGAAGGAACGCCCCGTCACGCACCTCGGTGACCAGCCTGGGCTCGCAGTGCTTGCCCCGGGCGGCGAGGGTCGCGTACGAGTTGGCGACCGAGACCGGGTCCACCTCGTTGATGCCCAGCGGGAACGCCTCGAATTCTCGTATCGGCATCCCGTCGCCCCGGTTCAGCCCGAGGCGCTTGGCCGCCTGCACGCTCTCGCACAGGCCGGCCTGCTCCGTCAGCTTCATGAAGAACGTGTTCTCGGCGGCCGAGGTGCCCGAGCGCAGCGTCGTGAACTCGCCGTGATCACGCTTCGGGTTGGTGATGGTGTGCGTCGGGTCGCCGATATTCTCGCCCTTGCAGTTCTTGAACGCCGAGTAGCGCGGCGCCCGGTACCCGTCGGCGTACGGGAAACCGTCGTCGTAGCGCATGCCGCCTTCCAGCGCCGCGGTCAGCGTGTACACCATCGCGGTGGTGCCCTGCTGGAAGGCGGGCACCTTGACGGGGACCTGACTGGTGGCCATGGCCCTGATCTCGCCGGTGCCCGGGACGATCATGACCTGGGCGGCGAGCGGCTTGTCGTCGCGGCCGACGTACCGGTCGATGGCCTGCTGGGCGGCCTGCTGCATGCGCGGGTCGATCGTCGTCCTGATGGTCAGGCCGCCGCGGGCGAGCAGCTGTTCGCCGAGCTCGCTCTTCACCCGCATGCACACGTATGGGTACCGGCGGGGCGTGCAGTCGCCGGTGAGCTCTTCGATGACCGTGCCTTGGGCGTCCACCAGCACGTTCGGGCGGATCACCGTGGCGGCGACCGCCAGGTGGTCGCGCGGTGGCACGCCGCCGTCGCCGTCCCGCAGCAGCAGGAAGCCCGCGACCAGCAGCGCCCCCGCGCCGAGGACGCTCACGCCGACGTGTAATCGCTTCATGCGGTCACCTCGAAGATCAACGGAATGGCAGGCTGCCCATTATGACCGTTCTACTGGCGGCCGAGCCGCTCGGCCAGCCTGACCACGGCGGCAACGACGTCGGGGCCGGTCAGCATGGCCAGGTCGTTGTGGCCCGCCCCGGCGACCTCGACGGTCGTGACCTGGCCGCCCGCCGCCTGGGCTACCGCTCTGCTGAGGTACGGGGGCACGATCGTGTCCCGCGTGCCGTACACGACCACGACCGGTGCCCGAATCTTCGCGATGCTCTCCGCGACCGGGAAACGGTCCCGCAGCAGCGGCCCGACCGGCAGGAACAGGTAGTTCGCCCGCCCGGCGGCGGCCAGGTCGGTGAACGGGGAGCGCAGCACGAGGCCGTCGGGCAGGCGCTCCAGGGCGAGCCTCGTGACGACGGCCGCGCCCAGGCTCTCGCCGAAGTAGATGACCCGGGAGCCCGTGATGAGCTCGCGGGCGGCCAGGGCGTCGCGGTATAGCCCCTCCTCCGTCGGCGTGCCCGGATTGCCGCCGTAGCCGCGGTAGTCCATCAGGAGGACCGCCAGCCCGTGTTCCGAGAGGGCGCGGGCCAGCGGGGCGCGGTCCCGCCTGTTACCCGCGTTCCCACCGGCGATCAGGACGGTCACGTCGCGGGTGCCGGGCACGTACCAGGCGCCGAGCCGGAGCCCGTCGGAGGTCGTGAACGAGACGTCGCGCGCGCCCGGGACGACCTCTCCGGCGGGCGGCACCGGGGTCCGGTCGGGGAGGTAGATGAGGTGCCGCTGGAACACCCACAGGAGGGCGAGCAGCAGGAGCAGCACGGCGGCGACCACGAGAGCGGTGCGCGTCAGCGTCGTCACCCTGCCACTATGCAACGTCGCCTGTCTTTGGGGAGCCGTTCTCGGGTGGAGTCTCGGCGCCACCACTTCCCCTAAGGGACCTCAGCCGAAGTACGGCCCGTACTTCGGCTGAGGTCCCTTAGGCGGAGACGACCTTGCCCGCCTGGACGACGTGGCGGATGTGGGTGGGGTCGGCCAGGACGTCGATGTCGGTCAGCGGGTCGCCGTCCAGCACCAGCAGGTCGGCGTGCGCGCCCACGGCCAGCGTGCCGAGCTCGCCCGCCATCCCCACCAGCTCCGCCGCGCCGGCCGTGGCGGCCCGCAGCACGTCGATCGGCTGCTGCACCTCGCGCCGCAGCCGGAACTCGTGGTTCTGGTGCCGGTGCATGCCACCGAGCAGGTCCGTCCCGTACGCCAGCCGCACCCCGCCCCGGGCGGCGCGCTCCAGCGCGGCCAGGCCCGCTTCGAGCACCTCGTCCACCTTGCGCCAGCTCCGCTCGGGCAGCCCGAACGCGGGCCCCTCCTGCTTGAGCGCCCAGTACGTCACCAGCGTCGGCACCAGGAACGCGTCGTGCCGCAGGAACAGCTCGACACTCGTGTCGTCGATCAGGTTCCCGTGCTCGATGGAGCGCACTCCTGCCTCGAGCGCCCGGTTGACGGCCCTGGCGGTGTAGGCGTGGGCGGCGACGTACCGGTTGGCGGCCTTGGCCTCCTCGACGGCCGCGCGCAGCTCGTCCATGGAGTACTGGGTCGAGTCGATGCGGTCGGTGGGGGAGGCCACGCCGCCGGAGGCCATGACCTTGATGTGGTACGCGCCCTTGCGCAGCTCGTCGCGGGCCGCGGCGCGTACCGCGTCGACACCGTCGGCGACGCGGCCGACGCCGGCGCAGCACGGATGGTCGTCGTGCAGGTGCTCGCCGCGGCCGCGGAAGTCGGCGTGGCCGCCGGTCTGGCTCAGCCCTTTGCCGCAGAACAGCAGCCGCGGCCCCCGGATCAGCCCCTCCGCCTGGGCGTCGGCAAGTCCGAAGTCGGCGCCGGACGCGTCGCGGACCGTGGTGAAGCCGCGGTCGAGCATGTCGCCCATGATCCGGGCGCTGTGGGCGGCGACGTACGAGGGGGGCATGGAGCCGAGCGAGCCGAGGTTCGCGGTGGAGGCGGTGACGTGCACATGCGCGTCGATCAGCCCGGGCACCACGTGCGCGCCGGCGGCGTCGATCACCCGCGTGCCCTCCGGCGCTTTCAGCCGGGGCCCCGCCTCGACGACGCGGCCGTCCGCGCAGCGCAGGTCGCCTTCGGCGTACTCGCCGCTCGCCACGTCGAGGACCAGGGCGTTACGCAGCAGCAGGCCGCTCACTTGTCACCTCCACGAAGCGCCGGTACGGCGAGCGGGGCCAGCGATCGGGCCACCGCCACCGAGTCCTCGTCATAGCTGCCCTCGGCGTCGAGGATGTTCAGCACGCCGAGCACCTCCCCTTGATGAACCACCGGGACATTGATGATCGACCCGCAGCCCAGGCTCTCGATCAGCTCGTGGTCGGCGAAGATCTCCCGTACGGCGGCCCGATCCTTGCCGAAGTACGGCTCGCGCCCTTCGATGCACCGCGTCAGCCAGCCCTGGGCGACCTCCACGGTCTTCTCCCCGCCCACGGGGTACTGCTCGGGATGGCTGCTGTGGACGCGGCGCAGCGCGCGCCGTTCCGGCACCCAGGCCAGGACGGTGAACAGCCGCACTCCCACCTCCTGACGCACCTTGTTCTCGAGCTCGGTCAATACGGTCATCGGGTCGCCTCCTTGGCGGGTTCCGTCAGCTCCTCCAGCGATCGCCCGGCCGTGGCCAGGCCGAACACGACCACACACACCACCCCGGCCACGAGCACCGCCGTCGTCAGGCCGAACACTCCGCCGAAGCCGAGGTTCGCCGCCGACAGCCCGATGATCGTCGGAGCCAGGATGCTGCCGACCCGCCCGAACGCGCTCGACAGGCCGGTGCCGGTGGCGCGGATCCAGGTCGGGAAGACCTCGGGGGTGTAGGAGTAGACGCCCGCGTACGTGCCGTTCAGGAAGAACGACAGCACCGCGCCGGCGAGCGTGATCGTGGCGGGTGTGTCCATCTGCGACAGCCAGAACGCGCTGACCGCCGAGCCGGACAGGTAGATCGCGATGGTGTTCTTGCGGTCGAGCCGCTCCGACAGCCAGGCGGCCGAGAAGTAGCCGGGCACCTGCGCCAGATAGATGATGATCGAGAACTCGAAGCTCTTGGTCACCGTGATGCCGCGCTGCACGAGCAGGGTGGGGATCCACGAGAAGAACCCGTAGTACGAGAACGTGATCACGAACCAGACCAGCCAGATGACCGCCGTGCGCCGGGCCATGACCGGGCTCCACAGGAAGCGGAGCGCGCTGAGCAGGTTGACCTTGGTCGTGCTCGTGGCGGGCTCGACCCCGGATTCGGGCACGGGTGGGAGCGGCTCGCCCGTGGCCCGCTCGACGCGGTGTTCGAGGTCCGCGATCACGGCCTCGGCCTCGTCCACGCGGCCGTTCTGCAGCAGGAAGCGCGGCGACTCGGGCAGCGAGCGGCGCCACCACAGCAGCATCACGATCGGCAGCGCGGTGAGCAACTGTGCGATCCGCCAGCCGTCGTCCATCGTCGGCACCACGAAGCGCCCGACCAGCGCGGCCGCCACGAACCCGAACGAGAAGAATCCGGCCAGCGCGCCGACGAACCACCCGCGCCGCTTGGCCGGCACGAACTCCGACAGGAACGGCGCGATGATCGCGCTCTCCGCGCCCGCTCCCGCTCCGGCCAGCACCCTGGCCCCAAGGAACACCTCGTAGTTCGGCGAGAACGCGGCGATCACGGAGAAGACGGCGTAGAAGGCGAGCGCGTACATCATGACCTTCTTGCGGCCGATGCGGTCGCCCAGCAGGCCCGCGACGGTCGCGCCGAAGAGGAAGCCGAACGGGGTCGCGGACCCGATCAGGCCGAGCTCGCCATTGGACAGGCTCCAGGCGTCCTGCGCGCTCGGAAGCAGAAACGCGACGACGGCCGAGTCCATGCCGTCGAAGGTGTAGCCGAGGCCGCCGATGAGAAGGAGTAGGTAGTGGGGTCGGCTCAGCGGAAGCCGATCCAGACGGGCCAACAAGGTCATCGAACACACCTTTCCCCAGGTCGTGGCCCTTCAAGGCATTGCGCAGCAACATATAGTGCGAAATGTCGGAAATGCAATGGTCTTTGCAAGTTTGGATTGTTACGAGCGCGTAGCATGTACCGCCGGGACCCTTGGAGAGGACACGTGACAGAGCACGCCACGGACAGCTTCGAAGACTGGTTGCGTGCCCGCATGCCCTCACGCGGGCTGCGCGGCAAGGCGGCCGCCGTGCTCGAGGTCCTGCTCTCGCAGCCGCGCCGGGCGTCGTTCGGGTCGGCCGGTGAGCTGGCGCAGCTCGCAGGGGTGAACGTGGCGACGGTGACGCGTACGGCTCAGGCGCTCGGGTTCGCGGGGTGGCCGGCGCTCCAGCAGGAGCTTCGTGCCCGGTACCTGTCCTCGCTGAGCGCCGGTCAGGTCGCCGCCGAGCACCGGGGCTCCGGCTCGCCCAGCTCCCGCTCGCTCCGGCGCGACCTGGACAGCCTCGCGCTGCTGAACCGCCGCCTGGACGAGAGGGTGCTGCTGACGATCGTCGAGGCCATCGCCGCGGCCCGCCGTACCGTGATCGTCGCCGACGGCAGCTACGCGGCCGTCGGGCTGGCCTTCGCGCACAACGCCCGCCTGGCGGGCTACCCCGTCGCGGCCGTGACGAACGGTGACGCGGAGCTGGCCAACGCGGTGGCCGCCATCGGGGCGGGGGACGTGCTCGTGGCGATCAGCTTCTGGCGGCTGTACGAGAGTACGGTCCTGGCCGC
>NZ_JBFAMX010000286.1:0-12407 GCF_040659615.1 Nonomuraea sp. NPDC049784 | reverse complement strand
CGCAGCGGCCCGAGCTCGGGATCGCCGGGGGCGGGCAGCTGCCGTTCGACGAACTCTCCGAGGGCGCGCTCCACCTGCTTGCGCAAGGTGTCCATGCCGGCGGCGTCAGTGGTCATGCCTTGAGACTAGTGGCCGGGTGCCCGGACTCGAATCCTCAGGTGTCGTCTTCTAGGCGTGTGGGCGGCCCCCGATGGGTGACACGGCAGTGACCCCTAGGCCGGCGCGTCGCCCCCTAAGGTGACGCTCCGGTGACCTTGTGGCGCTGAGGTGCACTGTAACCTTGGGGCATGGCGCTTGGTCGACCTTCCATCCTGCCCGATCGTGTTCCCACCGTCCGTGACCTGCTGGCCGCCGGTGGCCGGTCGTTCTCCTTCGAGTTCTTCCCGCCGAAGACCGACGAGGGAGCGCGGCAGCTCTGGAAGGCGATCAGGGAGCTGGAGTCGCTGCGGCCGACGTTCGTGTCGGTGACCTATGGCGCGGGCGGCTCCACGCGTGACCGCACGGTCGGCATCGTCGAGCGGATCGCCCACGACACGACGCTCACGCCTGTGGCACATTTCACCGCGGTCAACCATTCGATGCGCGAGCTTCGCCACCTGGTGGGGCGTTTCGCCGACGCCGGGGTGCGCAACATCCTGGCCGTGCGCGGCGATCCCCCTGGCGACCCGACGGCCGACTGGGTGCAGCACCCCGACGGCGTGCTCTACGCCGAGGAGCTCGTGCGGCTGATCAGGCAGGCGGGCGACTTCTGCGTCGGCGTGGCCGCCTTCCCATACAAGCATCCGCGCTCGCCGTCCATCGAGTCCGACACCGAATACTTCGTCCGCAAGTGCCAGGCGGGGGCAGACTACGCGATCACGCAGATGTTCTTCCGGGCGGAGGACTATCTGCGGCTGCGCGACCGGGTGGCGGCCAGGGGGTGCGAGACGCCGATCATCCCGTGCATCATGCCGGTGACGCAGATGAGCACGATCGCGCGGTCGGAGCAGCTGTCGGGGGCGCCGTTCCCGCCGGAGGTGGCGGCCCGCTTCGAGGCGGTCGCGGACGACCCGGCGGCGGTGCGGCGGCTCGGCATCGACCACGGGGCCGAGCTGTGCCAGCGGCTGCTCGACGAGGGCGCGCCGGGCATCCACTTCATCACGTTCAACCGCTCCAGCGCGTCGCGAGAGGTCTTCCAGCGCCTCGAGCGGGTGCCTCTTTCCGCCTGAAGACCTTTCATAGGTTACGGCGGAGCACGGCCGGCGCCACCCGCCGTACGTGGCTGAGCGCCTCCAGGGAGACGCTCGCTGACCCGCACGGGGTTGCCCGCCGCAACGGCGCACCGTGGGCCCCGGGTTCCGCCGACCACCGTCCCGCCGCACCGGCGTCGGAGGTGACCCTCACATGGCGCGAGACGAGGCGGGTGGCGCGCTGTGGGGAGGTGTGCCGCCGGTCAGCGCACCGCTCGTCGTCCCGGGAGTGGGATGGCCCGCCACCCGCCCGCAGGGGGACCGGGCGGGTGACGGGCAGGGGACAGTAGACGGTGGGTAAACGGGCGGATACCTTGCGTAATGGATGGTGCCCCAAGCCATGCCCAAACAAACCCACAGGTCACGGATTCCTCAGGAGGTCGCGCCCTCAGGTCAAGGGCAGGGGGCGGCCCACGATGGCGTAGTCCTCGTAGCCGCCCGGGAACACGAACCTCGTGAGGAGGTCCGTGAAGCCCATGCTCGCGTAAAGGTGGCGGGCGGCGGTGGGCTGGTCGTGGGTGGAGAGGACGGCCGAGCGCTCGGGGCGGCCGGCGCAGAGCGTGCGGATCATCGCGCGGCCGATGCCCTTGCCCTGGTAGTCCGGGTGGACGTGGATCTCGGCCAACTCAAACGCGTAGCCCAGCCAGGCGTTGGCGGCCTCGCGGCCGAGACGGTCGGTCACGGCGCGGAAGACCACATCGTGCCACCACTGCCCGGGCGCGCCGCGGAAGCCGTACGCGAAGCCGACGGTTAGAGGGCCGGAAACGGACGAATCCCGCAATTCTGCGAAATAACACTGGAAATGGGGATATGTCGCGTGATTTCGCATGATGGTCTTACGGCCGTTGATCTGATCCGCGGGCGGGTTCATGGCAGCCGTGTAAATGTCGATCACCGTCTCCAGCCGCTCCGTGAACTCGGCCGGACCCGCCCCGCGAAACTCGATCACCGTCGCACCCTACTCGACGTCCACCGCTGTGCCCCCGGTGATCCGCACCAGCTCGTCGAACGTCGTCGGGAACACGGTCAGCGGATGCCCCCCGGCCGCCCAGACCACCTCGTGCTTGCTGAGCCAGTTGTCCACCAGGGTCCGCACGGGCGCCGGGTGCCCGATCGGGGCCACGCCGCCGATGGGCTGGCCGGTCGCCGCCCTGACGAACTCCGGCGTCGCCCGCCGTACCTTCCCGACCCCCGCCGTGCGGGCGATCAGCTCCACGTCCACGCGGTGGGCCCCGCTCGTCAGCACCAGCAGCGGCGCGCCGTCCGCGTCGAAGATCAGGCTGTTGGCGATGGCCCCGACCTCGCAACCGACCTGGGCCGCGGCGGTCGCGGCCGTGGGGGCCTTTTCGGGCAGTACGACGATCTCGCCGCTCGCTCCCAGCTCGCGCAGCGCGGATTGAACGACGACGGCATTAGACGGCAACTTCTCAGACATGGACACACTCTAAACACGTTGACCGCTTCATTACGGGTTCATGGTGAGTGGTGTAGTGTCCTTTGATCTGTTTGATATTGGTATGAGAGGTGGTACGGGTGGGGGCTCGACGGCTGCCCGGGGTGGCTGCTCTTCTGACGGCTGGCGCCATCGCACTCTCGGGTTGCGGTACGCAGGCGCCGCAACGTTCGACGGCGTCGTCACCGGTCATATCGCCGGCCACGACGGCGGTGTCCCCGGTCTTCACGCGTATCGCGGCGGGCGCAGAGTCCGGCCCCGCCGCCGCCACGGTCACCGCACCACGCAAGACGCTCAAGCTCGGCTCCAAGGGCAAGGCCGTCCGCTGGCTGCAGACGCGCCTGGCCCAGCTCGGCTACCGCCCCGGCAAGGCCGACGGCCGGTACGGCGGGTCGACGCTGACGGCCGTGTGGGCGTTCCAGAAGGTGAACGGCATCAAGCCGTCCAGCACCGTCGCCAAGCGCACGTGGGACGCCCTTGAGACGCCGAAGGCCCCCAAGGTCCTGGTCAGGAACGGCAAGCCGACCCGCGCCGAGGTCAACCTCACCAAGCAGATCATGGTCCTGTACGTGGGCGGCCAGGTGAAGCTGATCACCCACATCTCCTCGGGCAGCGGCGTCCCCTACTGCGAGACCGCCACCTGGCAGGGCAAGCGGCAGCGGTTCTGCGGCTCGGCCGGCACGCCGACGGGCGACTACAAGACGACGTGGCGCGCTCGCGGGTGGCACCGGTCCTACCTGGGGCAGCTCTACAACCCGATCTTCTTCAACGGCGGCATCGCCTTCCACGGGGCGCTGTCGGTGCCGCTGTATCCGGCTTCGCACGGGTGCGTGCGCATGCCGATGAACGTGGCCGAGGTCCTGCCGGGGATGCTGGGCAAGGGCGTGCCTGTGCACGTCCGTGGCAAGTTCAGGCGCGCCTGAGGCGCGCACGTGCGCTGACGGTCTCTGACCGGCGAATCGGGCTTCCCGCCCCTAGCGGCGGCGAGGCACTGATGCGCCCGCCCGCAGGCGGCCTTGGTGGTGGGCCCGGCGAGGGTGCGCGTGGCCTGGGTGACGGCCGCGCGTGCTGAGGGTGCGCGGGTGAGCGGCGGCCCGCGCCCTAACGACGTGGGGTCCACATCGCGACGTGGCTCGCGTCGCGATGACGTGGTGGATCGCATTGCGACGTGGCCCGAGCCGCAACGTCGGGGCGGTCCACATCGCTACGCGGTGGCGCGCCCTGACGGGTGGTGGCTCGCACCGCTGGACAGCACCCCCATCCCGGCGCGGTAGTGGTAGCGCGTGGCGAGGCGGCGGTATGCGCCGCCGACGCGAAGGGCTTGGGGCGCCCTGTCGCACCCGCGAAGCCCCGCCTGCATGGGGCGGGGGCGGTGGGCCTTGGCGGCATAACGCGCGCATAACCAAATACGGTGACGGGCCGGTTATGGGCCCTTTGCTGGACTCCCTCTTGACCTTTGGGGGAGTTCATGACGACGGTGTTCATGGCGCCCGCGCCCGCATACGTGACAGGGCGGCGCGAGGGGCGGTCCCGGCTGTGGTGGGTGCTGGCGGCGGGGTGGGTCGCGCAGGTGGGGCTGCGGCTGTGGTTGTACCGGTACCACACCGGACCGGTGGCCAACCCGGACGAGACCGGGTACCTTCTCGCCGCCCGCTGGCTTGCTGGCGGGCCCGGCGCCGACCTGACCGGCTCGACCTTCTACCAGGGCGGGTACCCGGTGCTGCTGGTCCCGATCTTCTGGCTCACCTCCGACCCCGTCCTGGCGTACCGGCTGGTGGTCGTGGTGGGGTCGATGGCGGCGGCGGGCGCGTACCCGCTGGCATACATGCTGCTGCGGCGGATGGGCCTGGGCGGGAGGGTGGCGCTGATCTCGGCGTTCGTGGCGGGGCTGTCGCCGGCGCTGCTGGTGTTCCCCGGGCTGGCGCTGACCGACGCGATCCTGCCCGCGCTCGTGCTCGCCTGGCTGGTCGCGGTGCACGACCTGGCCGCGTACGGGTCGGTGCGGGCAGGGGCGGTGGCGGGCGGGCTGTCGGCGTTCGCGATGGCGGCGCACCTGCGGGGGACGGTCGTCCTGGCAGTCTGCGTGCTGATCGTGGTGGTCGTGTCGGCACGCCGCAAGGCGACGATGCCGGCGGTCGCGGCGCTGGTGAGCGCGGGCGTGGTAGCGGCGGCGGGGAAGGCGCTCAACGGGGCGCTGGCGGCCGCGTTGTACCCGGGCGGGGCCCGTGACCTGTCCGGGCTGCTCCTGTCCAGGCTCACGAGCCTCGAGGGGCAGGCGTGGGCGCTGTCGGGGGCGGCCGGGCAGCTCTGGTACCTCATCGCCGGCACCTGGGGGCTCGCGGGCGCCGGCCTGGCAGGCGCGGCGGCCCTGCTGGTACGGCGGTCCGCGCTCTTCCAGCACCGCGTCCTGGCGGGCACGCTGCTGCTCGCGACCCTGGCCATCGCGTACGCGTCCTCGGCCGCCCTGCCGGACGAGCACCGCGTCGGCAACTACGTCTACGGCCGCTATCTGGCCTGCGTCGCGGTGGCCTGGACCCTCGCCGGGCTGGTCGCGCTGCTGAAGGGCGGGCGCCTGGCCGTCGTACGGCACGATCTGGCCGCCGCCGGGCTGATGGCGGTGACCGGCGGATCAGCCGCCTGGTACGCCGGGGACCGGCTGGAGCGCTACAGCTTCATCGCCTTCGACTTCCCCGAGGTGATCTTCCTCACCGGCATGCGCGACTCGCTGAACCTGGGCTCCGCCTCCGTGCCGGCCCTGATCATGCTGGCCTGCCTGACCGGGGCGGCCTTCCTCACCGCCCACCGCACCCGGCTGCTGGTCGTGGGCGTGCTGGCGCTGATCGACATCGCGTTCACGGCCGGGCAGGCGCCCGCACGCCCATCCGGTGCGGACTGGCTGCCCGCGCCGCCCCCAGGGCGGGTGGCGGTGGACCGGCGGGTGAAGTGGAACCTGTGGGTGCCGCTGGCGTACCGGGTGTCGTGGACCGAGATCGAGCTCTACGACGGGCGGCCCCCGGAGGGCACGTGCACCGCCGTCGTCCCGTACGGGGCGGCCCCGCTTCCGGGCTGGGCCGCGACTGGCCGGGGCGGCGCCCAGATGGGCTGGACGACCTGGTCGAGCAGGCGCTGCGAGTAGACCCTAGTGGGCGGCGTCCCACTGTTCGCGGGCGTCCTCGATGGCGGACTTGTGCTCGCGCGACCAGCCGGCCAGCCGCTCGATGGCCTCCGCGAGGCTGCGGCCCATCGGCGTCAGCCGGTATTCGACCTGCGGCGGGATCGTCGGGTACGCGGTCCGCTCGACCAGCCCGTCACGGCACAGCTGACGCGTGGTCAACGTCAGCATGCGCTGGGAGATGCCGGGAACCGCCCGATGCAGCTCCCTGAACCGCCGCACCCCCTTGACCAGCTCCACCATCACCAGCACCGTCCACTTGTCGCCGATCCGGTCGAGCACGTCGCGGATCCCGCAGTCTTCTTCCTCGCATGGGCCATCGGCCTGGGAAGTTACCTCTGTGTGCGCGACTGACATGAGAGTGCCTCCTTATGCCGGGTGCCGGACTCCGCCCATGCTGGAGCTGTTCACGGGGCAATTCCACATTAGGGGTGTCTGATGATTCTTGTGACGGGTGTGTCCGGGGCACTGGGCGGTTCCGTCTTCGACGGGCTGCGGGCCGTGGAAGGGCTGGAGGTGGTGGGGGCGAGCAGTTCAGGCGACGGTACGACGTATCGCCTGGCGGACTTCGACCGGCCGGAGACGCTGGAGGCGGCGTTCGCGGGCGTGGACGTGCTGGTGTTCGTGTCGGCCGGGTACGCCGAGGACGACGTCGTCCTCGCCCGGCACGGCGCGGCGGTGCGAGCGGCCACCGCCGCGGGCGTCAGGCACGTGATCTACACCAGCGTGGCCGGGTCCGGCGAGCGGCTCACGTACGCTCTCGCGCACCGGTGGACCGAGGCGCGGCTGGCCGAGGCGCCCTTCGACGTCACCGTGCTGCGCAACGGCCTGTATGCCGAGCTCGCGGCGGGGCTGGCGCTCGGCGGTGCCGCGGCGGCCGCCGAGGGCGGGGTGTTCGCGGTGCCGTTGGGGGACGGGCGGTTGTCGGTCGTGGCCAGGGACGACCTGGCGGCCGTGGCCGTGCGCGTGGCGGCCGAGGCGTCTCAGGACCTGTCCGGGGGCGGGACGCGCCGTCACGCCGGCAAGACGTACGAGCTGGAAGGGGTGAGCGCGGTCGGCGGGCACGACCTCGCGGACGTGCTCGCCGAGGTGCTCGGGCGGCCCGTCGAATACCGTACGATGCCCCTGGCCGAGGTGCGGCCGGTGCTCGCGCCGATGGCGCCGTACCAGGCGTTTCACACCGTCTCGACGCTCTCCAACATCAACGCGGGCCTGCTCGAGGCCCGGGGCGGCGACCTGCCCGCGTTCCTGGACTCGCCCCGGCCGGTGCGGGACGTGATCGTCGCGGCGGTGAAGTCCGGCCTTCAGGGCTGACCTTCACCCGGAGCCCTGGCCGCTCGCCTGCCCTCGGCGTGGGCCAGGGTCAGCCCGACGGCCTGTGCCAGCCCGGCCACCACCAGGATGAGGACCGTGCCCGCCTGCCACGCGGGCACGCCTGCGGCGAAGTCGGGGGAGTCGTAGAGCGCCGCCAGCGCCTTGACGGGGTTGACCAGCGCGAAGATGACCGCCAGGGCGTACGGCACGATCAGGACGCCCGACAGCACGAACAGGAACGTGCGGCCCCGGCCGCGCCGCCGCAGGAGCACGCCGATGACGGCGTAGGCCACCCCGAGGGCGCCCGCGAGCAGCGCGGTCCACAAGACCAGCTGCCAGGTGTCCGTGCCCAGCGCGGTCATGCCGTCGGGGCCGAGCCGCCCGTCCGCCCACTCGGGGCCCTCGACCTGCGCCTTCACGGCCGTCCTGATGGCCATGAGGTTGACGCCCGCGTACGCCGCCGCCAGGACCGGCCCCAGCGCCAGCAGCCCGAGAGCGACCGGCCGTCTGCTCGTCGCCATCCGGCTCCCCCCTCCGCTCCGGACAGCTTCCCAGACAGCGCCGTCCGGGGGCTAACCGAGCGAGCACAGGCCGGACAGTGTGATCTCGGCCGCGCGCCGGGCAGTGTTCCACATCTGCTCCAGGGACCGGTCGTTGTCCATGTTCGTGATGATCGCCAGCTTCACCGCGCCGAACACCGCCCCCACCGCGGCGGCCGCCTCCACGGGGTCCAGCTTGTCCGGGTATGCCTCGTGCAGCGCCCGCGCCAGCCTGGCCTGGCTCTCGAGCAGCATCATCAACGCCCGCGCCTGCAGCGTGGGCTCCTTGAGGACGAGCCGCAGCCGCAGCCCCGCGTCCTCGAACGTGAACTCCTCGTACGTGGTGAGCCAGACCAGGCTCTCGTCCACGATCCTGCGCAGCACGTCGGCCGGCGACTCGCCCGGCTCCCTGTTGGCCAGCGCGGCGGCTGCCCGCTCCATCCGGGTCTCCGAGTCGTAGAAGACCACGTCCTCCTTGCTCGCGAAGTAGCTGAAGAACGTGCGCGTCGACACGTCGGCCTCCGCGGCGATCTCCGCGAGCGTGGTCTCCTCGTAGCCCTTCTCGTCGAACAGCCGGAGCGCGGCCTCGACCAGTGCCCGGCGCGTGCGCTGCTTCTTGCGCTCCCGCAGTCCCACGCCACCGCTTTCCACCATGCCCGAAACTATACTGCACGCATTGATGATTTTCATGGATTGAAATTTTGCACTGAGCGATGTTTTATGGGTTGGCACTCGGAAAGGAGCCGCAGCATGTCCGAAGTGACGTTTCCCATGGTCCGCCAGCGCCCGTTCGACCCGCCTGACGAAGCCACTGAACTGCGACAACAGGCAGCCATGCACCGCATGACGTACGGCGACGGCCACCGTGGCTGGCTGGTGACCCGCTACTCGGCCGCCCGCGCCATCCTGGCGCACCCGCACTTCAGCAACCGTCCAGATCTCGTGCACCCGGCGCTCCCGGCCCAGGTCGAACGGATGAAGATGCAGCGGGAGGGGAAGATGCCCGCCGGGGTCTTCCTGCGAATGGACCCGCCCGATCACACGCGCTACCGCAAGCTGCTCACCGGGCAGTTCACCGTGCGCAGGATGAAGGCGCTCGAGTCCAGGATCGAGGAGATCGCCAACGCCTGCCTGGACGACATGGCCGCCGCCGGCGGTCCCGTCGATCTCGTGCAGACGTTCGCGCTGCCGATCCCGTCGCTGGTGATCTGCGAGCTGCTCGGGGTGCCGTACGCGGACCGCGCGCAGTTCCAGGAGAACTCCAAGCTCCTGATCAACCTGGAGACCAAGGCAGAGGAGTCGATCGCGGCGATCGGCCGGGTCATGACGTACCTGTACGGGCTGATCCGGCGCAAGCGCGAGGAGCCGGCCGACGACCTGCTCAGCGGGCTCATCGAGGGCGGGGAGCTGGACGACGAGGAGCTCACCGGGGTCTCCTTCCTGCTGCTGATAGCCGGGCACGAGACGACCGCCAACATGCTGGGGCTCGGGACGTACGCGCTGCTCACGAACCCCGCCCAGCTCGCCGCCATGCGCGACGACCCGTCGGTGGTGGACAACGGCGTCGAGGAGCTGCTGCGCTACCTCACGATCATCCACGTCGGCCCGGTACGCACCGCGCTGGAGGACGTCGAGATCGAGGGCAACCTCATCAAGGCGGGCGAGTCCGTCGCCCTCCACCTGCCCGCCGCCAACCGCGACCCGTCCCGCTTCCCCGACGGCGACCAGCTCGACGTCACCAGGCCCGCGGGCGGGCACCTGACCTTCGGCCACGGCATCCACCAGTGCCTGGGACAGCAGCTGGCGCGCGCCGAGATGCGCATCGCGTACCCGGCACTGCTGCGCCGCTTCCCAGGTCTACGCTTGGCCGTAACACCCGAGGAGGTGCCGATGCGCTCGGATATGGGCATCTATGGCGTGCACCGCCTCCCAGTCACTTGGTAGGTCCCATGGAAATCAAGGCAGATACGACGGTGTGCATCGGCGCGGGCATGTGCGCGCTGACGGTGCCGGAGGTGTTCGACCAGAGCGAGGATGAGGGCACGGTGGTCCTCCTGCAGAAGGTGCCGCAGGAGGAGCTGGAGGACGGCGTCCGCCGAGCTGTGACCCTGTGCCCGTCGGGAGCCATCTCCATCGCCTGACCAACGCCTGACACCCCTGAACGGCCCGAGGGCCGTCGCCTCTCTCGCGGTGACGGCCCTTTTTTCGTACACGCGCGACGACTCGTCGAACCTGTGTTCGTTGAATCGGTTGACACCGAGCGTGATCGAAATTATGTTCGACCTAGTGACGGTGAGGCTCGCGGCTCAGCGTCACAAGGACCTGGTCGCGGGCCGTTCGCTTCCCCAAGCGATACCCCGCGGCCAGGCTCCACGGGCAAAAGGCACGTCCTCGTCGTCGGCGGAGACGAGTGGGCGTGTCCTGGCCGGACGGGGTGAGGGGAAGCTCCTCGTCCGGCCAGCCCGGCGGAAATGTCAGTGGGGTCTGCGAGTGTTGACTCCACCGGCCAAGTCGCCGGCAGCCGCCCACGACTCCAAGGAGGCGCGCAAGATGGCACCACGGCCTAGAGACACACCCGGGCCCCGGCTGTCGCCTGCGGTTCGGGCACACTTGACCGATTCACGTTCCTGCCTGGCGGAGGCGGCCGGTGCCCGCACCCCGGCATCCCGATATGTGGCGGCCCACCTGGCGGCCCTTCGAGCGGCGGCGGCGATGCTGGCCGCCCGTCCCCGTCCCATGGAGGGCCGCAGGCGCCGCTTGCGCAGCGCCTGGGACCTGCTGCCCGAGGCCGAGCCGCACCTGGCCGAGTGGGCGGCCTACTTCTCGGTGAGCGCCGCCAAGCGCGCCGCCGCGGAGGCGGGCATGGTCAGCAGGGTCAGCGCGGCCGACGCCGACGAGCTCATGGCCGAGGCGGAGACGTTCGTCTCCACGGTGGAAGACCTCCTCGGCGTCCCCTCCCAGCCCCAGCTGCCGGTGGACGTCCCCTTGGCGGGCTGAGCCCCTGCCCGTCTGCCGGAACGCCGACCCTGGGCGGCGATCCTCGGCCTGAGTCGCGCGTGCTTCCACTGCACCGGCTCGGTGCCGAACGCGCTCTGCCCGCGGACGCGCGCGCCGGCTTTGCGGACGGGCGCTCACCGGGGATGGCCGGCTGCTTTACGGACAGGCGCCCACGCGTGGACGGCCGCCTGCCCTGCGGACGCGCCCGACGCGCGGGCAAATGGGTCCGTGGGGCCGCACCCCGATACTCGCCTCCGGTGTGGCGCGGCGGCCAGTCCAGGCCATGCCTCTTGACGAGCGGGCGGACCACTGCGGGAATGCGGGCCCGGATAAGCGTGGAGGCTCACACGCGGGGCAGCCGGTCAGGCGTGCGCGCGGCGAAGGTGATCTTCATCACGTCGAAGAGCGCGGCATATCGAGCTCAAACCAGGAAAAGCCGAGGCAAGCCGTCCCCGGTGCGAGGAGCCGGTGGGCTCGCCGGCGCGAGGTGGCGGCGAGCCCTTGGGTGGACGACGAGCCCAGGGCGAAACCGGCTCAGAACGAGACCGGCTCCAAATAAGTCCGGCTCAGAACGACTCGACGGCGCGGCGCGCCTCCGCGTCGAGGACGCCCCAGCTGATGAGCTCCTCAGTCAGCTCGCTGGGCGACTTGTCATAGATCACGGCCAGGGAACGCAGGTCCTCCTGGCGGATCGACAGCACCTTGCCGTTGTAGTCACCCCGTTGGCTCTGGATCGTGGCGGCGTAGCGGGCCAGCGCCCCCGCCTTCTCCTTCGGCAGCGCAGCCAGGCGCTCCAGGTCGATCACAAGCTTCGGCGTCGGCCCCAGCGGGCTGGGCGCGGCGCCACCCGGCAGCAGCTCGGATACTGGCACCCCGTAGAAGTCGGCAAGTTCGGCAAGCTTCTGCACGGTCACCGCTCGGTCGCCGCGCTCATATGAGCCCACGACTACGGCTTTCCACCTGCCGCGCGACTTCTCCTCGACCCCATGCAGGGACAGGCCCTGCTGGGTGCGGATGGCGCGCAGTCGTGCACCCAGCGACTTTGCGTACTCAGACGGCATCGTGTGGCCCCCCGGCTCTCGTATGTATCGCTCTCAGTAGATTGTGCTCCCTTGCGGCGTATGCCCTAGCCACCGGGGGGTCTGGTGCCGAGCTCGGCACCAACGGTAGCCGTGGCCCCGGGTTTAACCCGGAACGCCGCGAGGTGTGGTTACGGACAGTGACGGTAAAGGGGCGGACGCCTAAGGTCAAGCTGATTGGAAAAAAGATGCCGAATCCGGTCCGGTAGAGAACGCCACAAACGCCCATCCTGTCCCATTTGTAACAGTACTTCGTCATAGTTTGACGATAATTTCGGCTGGTCAGTTCCGTCGGGTGAGAATCATGACAGGACAGGTCGCGGCCCGTACGATCTTGATCGAGGTGTCGCCGAGGAAGACCCGTCTGAGTGGCCCGGTGGCGCTCGAAGCGCATATGATCATCTCGCCGGGGAGCCACGAGGTCGTGCGGAGCGCCTGGGCGACATTGCGGCCCTCCAGCACCTCCACCTCCACCTCCACCTGTGGCCGCCCGCGGGCCGCCGCTCGCAGGTTCGAGGCCGCCTCGTCGCGCAGGCGCATGAGCATCTCCTCCTCGACACTGACGCGCCTGCCGCTGCTGATCACCAGCGTGACCAGCCGCAGCGGGACGCCCAGCGACCCGGC
>NZ_JBFAMX010000285.1:0-12547 GCF_040659615.1 Nonomuraea sp. NPDC049784 | reverse complement strand
ATATTTGTGTATTGAGTTCAGATGTTTGATCTTCTGTTCGGACTCGGCGTAGGCCCGGCAGCGCTTCTCATCGCCGCTCAACGCGGCGATCAGCGCGACCAGGCCGCTCAGGTGCCCGACTCGGTGGGGCTGGCCAAGGTCACCGGCGAGTTTCAGCCCTTCGGTGGCCTGCCTGAGCGCTTCGGCGTTGCGGCCGCTCAGCAGGAGTGCCTGGGCCTGGAGTTGCAGGGCGTACGGCAGGAGCCCCCTCAGGTCCTGGTGGCGGCAGTCGGCGACCAGCGTGGAGGTCAGGCGCAGCGCCGAGCCGGCGTCGGCGGCCATCAGGCCCAAAGAGGTGGCGGTCATGGCTTGCTGGGTGGCCAGGGCGGGCGTGTGCTCGACCAGCTCGCCGATGGCGGCGAAGCCGCTGAACGGGCCACCGGCCATGATGTTCGCCAGTGTGGGCAGGGAGCGGGCCAGCGGAGCAGACCAGGTGGACTGGGCTCCTGATCGCGCGACCTGCGAAGGAGCTCGCGAAGCCGCCGGTGCCGCCCAGACCGCGGCGGCGATCTGGGCGGCGAGCCCCTCATCGCCGCTGTAGCCGAACAGGCGGATCGCGTCGGCGATCATGACGAGGGCCATGGCGTGGTCGTCGTCGCCGATCCTGGCCGCCGAATCCAGCAGCATCCGCGCGGCTTTGGCCGGCGAGCCGATCTCGGACTCCACGGTGGCCAGCACGCGGGCGGCCGAGGCCAGCGTCGAGGGTTCGGCGCTCAGCTTGGTCGCGCAGGTCGCCAGGTCCGCCGCGCGACGCAGCTGGCCGGCGTAGCACGTGGCGAGCGCGGCGGCGGCATAGCGCCGGGCGCGTAGCTCGGGGTCGGTGGTCAGCTCGGCCGCGTGCTCCAGCGACGACGACGTCCCGATGGTCTCCAGCTCGCGCGCGATCTCCTCGTCCGGCCCCAGCGCGGCGGCGGCGAGATGCCAGACCCGCCGCTCGGGCGACGCCTCGGCCAGGGCTCGGTGCGCGGCGATGCGGGCCGAGACCGGCGCGGACTGGTAGGCGGCGACCAGGATCAGCAGGTGATGAGGGGTGAGCCCGGCCGGCCTCACCTCGACCAGTTGGGCGGTCTCGGCGGGCTCCAGATCAGCCGGGGTCGCTCCGGCGGCGGCAAAAAGCTCGGACTGAGAGGCCGGAATCGCCCCGGCAGCGGCGAGAAGCTCGGGCAGAGAGGCCGCGGGGTCGGCGGCGGCCAGCAGGAGGAGGAAGCGAGTGCGCTCAGGCAGGGCGCGTAAGCACGCGCCGTACAGCTGATCGGCCCGCCGCGAACGCCCGGGCCAGTCGGTGTAGAGGCCCAGCGGCGACAGCCTGCCCTCGACCTGCGCAGGGCTGATCCCCGCAGCCAGCTCGCACAGGGCCAGGGGATTGCCGCCGGCATCGCCGACGATCCGCTCACGCACCTGCGGGGCGATGCCCGGCCTGCACTCGGCGACGATGTCCAGCGCCGCCTTCCTGCCGACACCTGGCAGGTCCAGCTCGTCGATCCCCTGGAGGGCAGGCAACTCGCCCTCGGCGGCCACCAGGATCACCACGCGCGCGGCGGCGAGGCGGCGGACGCAGAAGGACAGGACCGCCAGGCTCTCCCGGTCGAGCCAGTGCGCGTCGTCGATCAGGCAGAGCACGGGCCGCCTCCCCGCCAGGTGGCGCAGGAGGTTCCAGACGGGCAGATACGGAGAACGCAGCCAGGCGGGATCGCCGA
This sequence comes from Nonomuraea sp. NPDC049784, assembly GCF_040659615.1. Classification (NCBI taxonomy): domain Bacteria; kingdom Bacillati; phylum Actinomycetota; class Actinomycetes; order Streptosporangiales; family Streptosporangiaceae; genus Nonomuraea; species Nonomuraea sp. NPDC049784. The sequence goes on along the minus strand of NZ_JBFAMX010000285.1, from coordinate 10,811 downwards.
CCGCGCGCATGTCAGGCGGCTCCGGCTCGCCCAGGCGGTCGAGGACGTCCCGATGCTGGGCAGCCAGGTGTTTCCAGTGCGGGCGGGTGGTCGCCAGCAGCATGTGCAGGCCGCCGTACGGGAGGTGAGACTCCTCCGGGCTGCCCGAGGCGCGGAGCACGATTTGATCACTAGCGATCTCGGCCGCGAAGGCGAGCAGCGCGCTCTTGCCCGCTCCGGCTTCCCCGCGCATCATCAGGGCGCCGCTCTCACCAGCGAGAAGTCGCGTGATCCTGGCCTGCTCCGCGATGCGCCCGTGCAGCACGAGGCGAGAGTACCTGACTCGTAGTGGATCTCATACCTGACTGGGAGCATTCGGACGCCCTCGATCCACGTCATCCGTACAGATGTGGGACGGACAGGTCGCGACTACGGTCGCCGCCGGAGGTCGGCATGAGGAATCGTTGGGCCACCCGTCTTTGCGCGGCACTGACAGTGACCACCCTTGTCATCAGCGTCGCAGGCCAGGCAGCCTACGCGGCTCCCAAGGAGCCCACGCTCCCCGAGCAACGGCTGGGCTCGGCGGCGAACCGTGCCCACCAGGTGGCGGCGGACGCGACCCGGTCGCAGACCGAGCCGCCAGTGCGGGCCGCCGCCAAGCCGCCCAAGGGGACCGTGCCCCGGGAAGCCCCGCAGCCGCCCAAGCCTGTCTCCCGTCTGTCGAACACACCGCAGCGGGTGGGCAAGGCGGCCGGCAAGCCAGGCAACAGGGAAGTCCACGGGTTCGACGCCGAGCAGAGCCGGGCGGTGCCCAGGCTGGGCGACGCGACGTCGAAGGTCTTCCAGAACCCCGACCACACCTACACCGTGCGCACGTACTCCAGGCCTGTGCGGTACCGGACGGCCGCGGGGGAGTGGGCGGACATCGACGTCAACCTGACCAGCGCGGACGGACGCTGGCGGCAGGCGGCCAACGACGTCGGGGTCGAGGTGGCCGACGACGCCGCCGACCCCAGGCTCCAATCGCTCACCTTGGACGAGGAGCACAGCCTGTCCTTCGCCCTCCAAGGGGCAAAAAACACCAAAGCCAATATTTCTCGAAATGTCGCGAAGTACGGCGAGGTGCTGCCTGGGACGCACATCGAGGTCGAGGCCACCTGGAACGGCATCAAGGAGTCGCTCGTCCTGACCTCGCGCCAGGCCGCGACGGGCCCCTGGGACTTCCCCTTCCAGGCCAAGGGTTTGACGCCGCGAAGCTCGCCGCAGGGCGTGGAGTTCGTCGACGAGCAAGGCGCCGTCCGCATCACCATCCCCGCCGGATTCATGCGCGACGCCGCGGGCGTCCGCTCCGACGCGGTCCACTACACCCTCATCGGCAACGTCCTGCGAGTCAGCGCCGACCAGAAGTGGCTGCACGCCAAGAACCGCGCGTTCCCGGTGGTCATCGACCCCTCCTCCTACGTGCGCACCACCAGCAGCGCCGCCTCCGACACCTACGTCGACAACCAATCCGGCACCAATCACTCCGGCAGCGACCAGCTCCTGGTCGGTTCCCAGGACGGCACCAAGCGCAACAACACCTACATCAACTTCAACCTCGCCTCCCAGATCCCCCACGCCTACGTGACCGGCGCCGCGCTCTTCCTCTACAACACCCTGTCGAACTCCTGCTCAGCCAACCCCGTCACGGTGAAGGCGATCACCAGCAGCTGGAACGTCGGCACGATCGCTTCCTATCCCGGCGTGACTCTCGGCGACACCTGGGGCTCGGCCAGCTTCACCGGCGGCGTCACCTGCGGCGGCGCCGGCTGGGCGTGGATCGGGATCAACAGTGCGGGCCTGTCCGCCCTGTCGGACTGGGCCAACGGCGCGGGTAATAACGGCCTGGCGCTGACCGCCGACAGCTTCAAGGAGTTCGCCAGCGCCAACTCGGCCAACCCGCCGTACCTGCAGGTGGATTACAGCCCCTGGCGAGCGCTCTACGCGATCGACTCCGGTGCCACGATCGACCCGCCGGTGACGGCCAACAGCGCCGGCAGGCTCCCCGTCACCGTGATCAACAACGGGATGAACTCCTGGTCCGCCGGCACGGTCAAGCTGGGCTACAAGGTGTACACCACCGGCGGCACTTTCGTGGGCAGCTCCACGTCGGCGGCCGGCCTGCCCGCCACGATCGCCAACAACGGCTCGGCGAAGCTGAGCGCCACGATCGACCCGCTCAACCCGGGCTCGTACCAGGTCTGCTGGGACATGGTGACGAACGGGCAGTTCTTCTCCGACTGGGGCGTACCCGTCTGGTGCGTAAGCCTGACCGTGGTCAACGTGCCGCCCCAGATCGACTCGATGTGGCCGGGCAGCGGGTACGTGGAGTCCACGCTGACGCCGGAGTTCACGGCCACCGGCCATGACGAGGACGAGTGGCCCGGCGGGGAGCTGAACTTCGTCTTCAACGTCTGCCTGGCCTCCGACCCCGACACGTGCCCCGCGACCGGCCTGGTCACGGGCGACTCCAACACCGGTGAGCAGACCGCGAACTGGGCGGTGCCGCAGGGCAAGCTCAAGTGGGGCGAGCAGTACATGTGGCAAGCCCTGGTCACCGACGGCAAGAACTCCAGCCCGGCGACCGGGTGGAGCACATTCCGCACGGTCGTGCCGCAGCCCCTGGTCTCCTCACACGTCTCCGACAGCGCGGGCACGGCCGCCGTCAAGGGCGTCGACCCGCTGACCGGCCAGTACTCGGCCACCACCACGGACGCGAGCCTCACCACCGCCGGTCCCGCGCTGGCGATCACCCGTTCGTACAGCAGCCTGAACTCCCGCACGGGGATGTTCGGCGTCGGCTGGACCACCGCCTACGACATGAAGGTCGTCACCGACAACGACCTGACGGGCAACGTGGTGGTCACGTATCCCGACGGGCGGCAGGCGCGCTTCGGACGCAACCCCGACGGCACGTACGCGCCGCCCGAGGGCCGGTCGGTGAGCTTGGTGAAGACCGATCTGGCCTGGTTCCTCCGCGACAAGTCCGGCGGCGCGTACGTGTTCGACCCGAACGGCCGGTTGACCGCGATCTACGACGACGACCAGCACGGCGAGTACCTCACCTACAACGGCGACGGCACCCTCGCCAAGGTCGTGAACAAGGTCAGCGGCCGCGGCCTCTACTTCACCTGGAACAGCGGGCTGGTGACCTCGGTCGCCACCGATCCCGCCCAGGGAGCGCCCGCGTGGACCTACGGCTACGGTTACGGCCTGCTCGCCCGCGTCTGCCCGCCGGGCACGACGACGGCCTGCACGAAGTACTCCTACAAACTGGTGTCGCACTACCGGACGGCCGTCGTGGACGCCGCCCCCGCGATGTACTACCGGCTCCACCAGAGCACGACCAACGAGACCCAGCTGTTCGTCGGCCAGGACGACGCGGAGGCGGTCAACCTGGCCTACGGCGCGGCGGGCGCTCCGGCCGGGACCACGGACGGCTCGGCGACGTTCAACGGCACGAGCTCCTACCTGCGCATGCCGTACAACATCACCGACGACACCACCTACGCGGCGGTCGGGATGTGGTTCAAGACCACTAAGGCCGGCGTGCTGTACGGCGCGCAGATGAACACGCTGGAGGACTCCCGGGGCCCGCTCCCGTGGGGCTTCCTGCCGATGCTCTACGTCGGGACCGACGGGAAGTTGCACGGCCAGATGGCCGACGACGGCAGCTGCGGATCGATGACGTCGACCGCGGCGGTGAACGACGGGGCCTGGCACCACGTGGTGCTGACCTCGAGCGGAACCTGGCAGAGCCTGTACGTGGACGGGTCGATCGTGGCCAGCCGCTCCAAGCAGATCAAGGCGACCCATCTGCCGTACGCCAGCGTCGGGGCGGGCTACATGACCACCTCGGGCTGGTGCCCCGCCGCGCCCACCGACGCGCGCGGCCACTTCACCGGCCAGATCGACGACCCCGCCTTCTACACCCACCCGCTCGGCCCCACGGCCGTCGCCGCCCAGTACGCGGCCGGGCAGTACACGGGTGTGCTGGAGACGGTCAAGCTGCCCTCGGACAAGCTGCAGGCCACACTCGCCTACGACACCCAGAGCGACCGCGTCGCCTCGGTGACCGACGCCAACGGCGGGCAGTGGCGGGTCTACCCCGCCCAGACGCAGGCCGGCGCCGACTACTACCCGAACGCGGTCCTGAGTGCCCGGCCGCGCGAGTACTACCGCCTCGCCGAATACTCCGGCACCCGGGCGGCCAGCGCGGCGTACGGCGACGGGCGCGAATCCGACGCGACCTACCACAACGTCACCCTGAACCAGACCGCGCCCATCTTCCTGGCCACCGGCGGCGACACGGCTGCCGGGTTCAACGGCTCCACCTCCTACCTGGAGCTCCCCGACGGAGAGATCAAGGGCGGCGGCGACCTCTCGGCAGAGTTGTGGTTCAAAACCGCCAAGCCCGGCGTACTGCTCGCCTACCAGGCGCAGGCCATCACCGACCCGGCCGGGCCGCAGGCGAACTACACGCCCGCGCTGTACGTCGGGACGGACGGCAGGCTGCGCGGCCAGTTCTGGGACGGCGCCGCGATCGCGCCGATCACCACGAGCACGACCGTGACAGACGCGAGCTGGCACCACGCCGTCCTGACGGCCTCCGGCGACACCCAGTGGCTCTGGCTGGACGGTGCCGTGGTCGGGACCAGGTCAAAGGGGCCGGTATCCACGATCGCGCAGAACCATGTCTACGTCGGCGCCGGCTTCATCGCGGGCAACTGGCCCGCCAAGCCCTCGGACACCCTGGGCCACTTCACCGGCACCATCGACGAGGTGGCGCTCTACTGGAACAGCCTGAGCACGGACGCGATCGAGGCGCACTACCACGACGTCGCGACGTTCGGCATCCCCGCCACCACCGTGCTCGCCGCCGACCCGCGCGGCAAAGCGATGGTCTACGCCTTCGACCCCCAGCACGGCGGCCGCCCGACCTCGCTGTACGACGCCTCGGGCGGCACCACGCGCTACGGCTACGACCTCAACGGCAACCTGGCCTCGGTGACCGACCCGGATGGGCACACCACCCAGCTGTTCAACGACAACCGGGGCAACCCGGTCATGAAGGTGACCTGCCGGGCACCGCGCTCCTGCCAGACCTCCTACTTCACGTACTACCTGGACCCCGACGACCCGCTGGACCCCCGGAACGACAAGCTCACCGGCGCGTTCGACGCCCGGGCCACCGCCGGGAACGACACGGCGCACCGCACCAGCTACACCTACGACATCTCGGGCGACCTGCTCAGCGTCACCACACCTCCCGTGAGCGGATCCGCCAACGGCCGCACCACCAGGTACACCTACACCGACGGCACCGAGGCCGCCGCCGACGGCGGCACCGTCCCGGACGGGCTGCTCGCCTCCGTGACCACCCCCGGCGGCAAGGCCACCCGGTACGGCTACCGCCAGAACGGCGACCTCGCCCAGGCGGTGGACCCGGCCGGCCTCACCACGAAGTACGACTACGACAGCGCCGGCCGGCCCATCACCGTGACCGAGATCTCCGACACGTTCCCGAACGGCGTCGTCACCTCCATGGGGTACGACGCCCTCAACCACCTCACCGCCACCGTCGGCCCCGCGACCACGGACGTGATCAGCGGCGTCAAGCACCTCCCGTGGGTCATCTACACGTACGACGTCGACGGCAACGTCTCCAAGGTCGAGCGGACGGACCCCACCGGCAAGGACGCCACCCGCACCACGACCTACACCTACGACTCCGCCGCCCGCGTCTCGTCCGTCAAGGACGCCGCGGGCAGCACCACCACCTACGGGTACGACCCCTACGGCAACCTCACCAGCACCGTGGACGCCACCGGCGCCGACTACCGGCGCACCTACGGACCGACCGGCCTGCTGCTGACCACCAGCCTGGCCAACTGGGTGGGCGACCCGCTGGACAACGACTCACCCAAGGAGCTGGTCCTCGAATCGCGCGCCTACGACCCGGCCGGGCGCCTGGCCACGGTCACCGACGCCATGGGCCGTACCACCCGCTACCGCTACTTCGACGACAACCTGCTCGAATCGGCTTGGGCCGAGGGCTTCCACAACGCGGACGGAACCACCCGGGACATCCCGCTCCAGCAGAACACCTACGACAGCGCGGGCAACCTCATCCAGCAGATCACCGGCAACGGCAAGAGCACGACCACCTACACCGTGGACGCCGCCAACCGGGTCAACGAGGCCCTGCTGGACCCCTCCGGCATCAAGCGCAAGACCACGTACGGCTATGACGATGACGACCACCTGACCTCCCTGGTACAGGCGCAGAACAGCGCCTACACCTGGACCACGTTCGGCCTCGACGCGCTTGGCCGGCCCCTCTCCCAGAAGGTCTGGGACGGCGACGAATGGCTCACGACCTCCTGGACCAGGGACCAACGGGGCGCCCCGCGGACGATGACCGATCCCCGTGGTGCGGTGACCGACTACACCTACGACGAGGCGGGCCAGCTCACCACGACCAAGGCACCGACGGTGGCCATCGAGCACTCGGGCGGCACGCCGTACAACGTCAGACCGACGACGCGGGCCGGCTACAACAGCTTCGGCGACGTCGTGACGAGCGAGGACGCCGAGGGCTACCGGACCACGATCACCTACGACGGCATGAGCCGGCCGCTCGTCCTCACCCTGCCCTCCTATACGCAGGTAGGCGCCGGTGCCACGGTGACCGCGGGCTCCACCACGACGTACGACGGGCTGGGCCGCGCGATGAGCGTCGTGGACGCGCTCGGCCACGGCGACACCTACACGTACGACCAGCTGAGCAACGTGGTCGCCACCACCGACGCGGCGGGCAACCGGTCGCGGTCGGGCTTCGACGCGGCCGGGGAATGGCTCTGGACGCGGGACCAGGCGGGCCGGGTGACCGGGGCGACGTACGACGACCTCGGCCGCCGGATCTCCACCACCGACGTCGACCGCACACCGACCTCAGCCGGGTACACCACCACCTACGAGTACGATGACGCGGGCAACCTGACCTACGTCACCTCGCCGTCGGGCGCGCGCAGCCAGTTCGGCTACAACGCGGCGGGCGAGGTCGTGGTCGACGTCAACCCGCTGGTCCAGGCCCACTGGTACACCCGCGACCACGCCGGCCGGGTGACCAAGGTCCTCAACCCGGACGGCACCAGCAGCACGCTCGCGTTCGACGGCGCCGGCCGGGCGACCGCGGTGGCCGATCTCGACGCGTCGGGCAAGCAGCTGCGGTCGATGACGATCGGCTACGACGCGGGGAGCAACCCGGTCACCGTCAACAGGCCTGGCGGCGGGGTCGCCACCTACGACTACGACGCGCTGAACCGGCTGACCGGCCAGCACGAGAAGACCACGTCGACGCACACCGTCACCACGACATTCGGCTACGACGCGGTCGGCAACCGCACCCGCTTCACCGACGGCAACGGCAACGCGACCTCGTACGCCTACAACCCGTGGAACCTCCAGACGGCGATGTTCGTCCCGGCGACCACGGCCTACACCACGCTCGCCGACCGCCGGACGATCACCGACTACGACGCGGCCGGCCGCCCCGTCCAGGTCACCAAGCCGGGCGGGGTCACCGTCGCCCGCACCTTCGACGCGCTGAACCGGCTCACCGCGGAGACCGGCGCAGGCGCCGAGACCGCCACGACCGCCCACAGCTTCGGCTACGACACCGTGGGCCGGCTGACCTCGGCCGGCGGCAACACCTTCGGCTACGACGATCGCGATCATCTCGTCAGTACGGCGGGGCCGTCCGGCACGGCGTCCTTCACCTACGACGCCGACGGCCGTATGAAGACCCGCACCGACAAGGCGGGCACGGCCACCTACGACTACGACGGGGGAAGCCGCCTCAGCACGGTCCGCGACCCGCTCACCCGCGGGACCTCGACCTACTCCTACGACTCGATGGACCAGCTCAAGGCCGTGGACTACGGCGGCGCGAAGCGCTCCTTCGAATACGACGCGCTGCACCGGCCCACCTCCGACACGCTCAAGACCACCGCGGGCGCGGTGCTGGCCGCCATCGCCTACGGCTACGACGACGCCGACCGGCTCACCAGCAAGACCACGACCGGTACGGCGGGCGCGGGGGCGACGGCGGCTGGGGCGAGGACCTGCGCTCCTACCGCGACGCCGCCTGGATCGGCCGCGGCGCCTCGACCCCGTCGCAGACCGCCTGGGCGCTGCTGGCCCTGCTCGCCGCCGGCGAGCGCTCGCCGGCGGTGGAAGGCGGAGTGCGCTGGCTGGTCGAGCGTCAGCGGCCGGACGGCACCTGGGACGAGCCCTACTTCACGGGCACCGGCTTCCCCGGCGACTTCTACATCAACTACCACCTCTACCGGCTGGTCTTCCCGATCAGCGCCCTGGGACGTTACCTGTCCCGCGAGGGAGCGCCGTTGCCTGGACTGAGGAGCGCCGGGAGCGAAGCGACCAGAGCGACGAGGGAAGGCAACGGCGCTCAGCGACCGAGCCGCCTCCGCGAAGCGGAGACCATAAGCAGGGAGCCCTCATGAACGGCCTGCTCATCTGTGCCGCGCTCGGCATCGAGGCCCGCGCGATCAGGCGTGGCCTTCCGGCCCACCGGACCGGCGCGAGGGTGATCGTCACCGGGATCGGCCCGCGGCGGGCGGCCCGCGCGGCCGCCTGCCTGGGCGGGCAGGAGGCGGTGGCGGTGGTGGGGTTCGGCGGCGCCGTCGACAGGAGCCTGCGGCCGGGCGACGTCCTGGTGGCGAGCGAGGTCCGGTTCGGGGGGCGCGTGCATCCCTGTCCTTCGGCTCCCCTCCTCGCGGGTGAGCTGGCCCGCGCCGGCCTGCCCGCCAAGGTCGGTCCGCTGGTCACCGCCGATCACGTCATTAGAGGCGCGGAACGCCGGCGCCTCGCCGCCATAGGCGCGTACGCCGTGGACATGGAGACCGGGCCCCTGGCTCGCGCCGCCGCGGGGCGGCCGCTGGCCGCCGTGCGGGTCATCGTCGACACGCCGGAGGCGCCGCTGCTGAGCCCGGCGACGCTCGCCCGTGGCCTCGCCGCCCGCCGCACGCTCCGCGCGCTCGGCCCCGTCCTCGTGCGCTGGGCGGCGGCCACCGGCCCGCGGTTGATGAACGCCCCCGAGACCGAGCAGTTCTCGCTACCCAAGGAATCGCTGCCATGACGATCCCGGTTCGGCAAAGCCTGCGTATCGGCGGCTACATCCTCGGCCAGCGGCTCCGGGGACGGACGAAGTTCCCGCTGCTGGTGGAGCTGGAGCCGCTGTTCGCGTGCAATCTCCAGTGCGCCGGCTGCGGCAAGATCCAGCACCCCGCCGACGTGCTGAAGCGGCGCATGCCGGTGGAGCAGGCCGTCGCCGCCATCCAGGAGTGCGGCGCCCCCATGGTCTCGATCGCCGGTGGGGAGCCGCTGATGCACCCGCAGATCGGCGAGCTGGTCCGCCGCCTCGTCGCCATGAAGAAGTACGTGTTCCTCTGCACGAACGCGCTGCTGATCCCCAAGAAGATCGACGAGTTCGAGCCCTCCCGGTACTTCACCTGGACCGTGCACATCGACGGCGTTCGCGAGCGACACGACGCCGCGGTGTGCAAGGAGGGGGTCTTCGACGAGGCGGTCGCCGCCGTGCGCGAGTGCCAGCGGCGCGGCTTCCGGGTCACGACCAATACGACGTTCTTCTCCTCCGACAGCCCGCAGACCGTCATCGAGGTGCTCGACTACCTCAACAACGAGCTCGCCGTCGACCAGATGATGATCTCCCCCGCCTACGCGTACGAGAAGGCGCCCGTCCAGGACCAGTTCATGGGCGTGCGGGAGACACGCGCGCTGTTCCGGGAGGCCTTCGCCGGTGGGCGGCGGCGCCGCTGGCGGTTCAACCACTCGCCGCTGTTCCTGGACTTCCTGGAGGGCCGGATCGAGCTCCCGTGCACGGCCTGGGCCATCCCGTCGTACTCGCTGTTCGGCTGGCAGCGGCCGTGCTACCTGATGGCGGACGGATATGCGCAGACCTACCGCGAGCTGATCGAGGACACCGACTGGTCGGCGTACGGCCGGGGCCGCGACCCGCGGTGCGACAACTGCATGGCGCACTGCGGCTACGAGCCGACCGCCGTCCTGGCCACGCTCGGCTCCCTGAAGGAGTCACTGCGTGCCATCAGGAACGGCTGACCCTTGGACGCGCCCGAAGCGCCGCGCGAGCACCCGGAACGGGCCGGGAGCGGCTCCGCGCAGCCTGGCGGGCACCCTCAGCCATCCCGGCACGAACGACTCCGGCCGGCCGTGCCGGATCGCCGCCACGATCGCCCGCGCCACCCGCTCCGGCGCGATCGGCACCGGCCAGCCGCGCGTGTACGGGGCGCCGCGCCGTACGAAGAAGGGCGTGTTCACCACGCCGGGCAGCAGGACGGACACGCCGACGCCCGGCACGTGGTGCAGCTCATGACGCAAGCCCTCCGCGAAGGCGATCAGCCCCGCCTTCGTGGCCGAGTAGACCGCCTCCTGCGCCACGCCCACCGCCCCGGCGATGGAGGCCACGAACACGACGTGCCCCCGGCCCGCCTCCACCATCCCCGGCAGCAGCGACCGCGTGAGCGCGATCGGCGCGGCGAGGTTGACGGCCAGCAGCTCCTCGACGCTGCCGGCCGGCATCCGCACGAACGGCCCGGCCCACCCCACCCCGGCGTTGCTCACCAGGACGTCGACGTGACCGGCCCGCTCGGCGAGATCGTCTGCCTGCGTGGCGACGTCGCACACCAGCACGCGCCCGCCCGTCGCCGCGGCGACGGCCGCCCGGCGTTCGG